>JAFGWG010000221.1 GCA_016937255.1 Bacteroidales bacterium | reverse complement strand
TGTCTGTTTTGGGGTGTCATTTTTTGCTTTTTTCTTGCTCATTTATCGTTCGTTTTTGCAAATATAATAAAATTTATGGAACGATAAATTATTTTAATTAATTATTATTTTTAACACCCCACCCTGGAGGTTTACTTGCGTTTTTGCAGCTCATGAAACCTCCAAGGTTTTACCACACTGCCAATGATGAAGGTTGAGCTTAGTCATTGCTCCATCGGCAAAGAGGTACGAAGTTGTTTGCTGTTTCAATTATTCAATACTTGAATTTCCAGACATAAAAAAAGACCGCAAAAAGCGATCTTCTTAATATTTTTTCAGATGAATTAGAAATACAATATTCTGTTGTCTTCTATTTCAGCTTTATTTTGGAGTGCTTTGAACAATTCATAACTTACTTTTGATTGGAAGAAAGATTGCTTCTGCATTCTTATCAGATTAATATCAGTAGGAGGAGCTTCTACTACTTGCGAAACCTTCGCTACAAAAATGGCTGTTTCACCTTTAATTGGGCGTGAAATAGTATTGATTGGAAGAACACTAATAATTCCAACGCACTGAGGCTCGGGTCCGTATCCCGGCAGACTGTATGTGGCAAAAGCTACATCGAAAGTATCTATTTCTACATTCAATTTTTTAGCAAGAGCATCAATTCCTGTAACACCATTGAGTGCTTCATTCATTTGAGCCATAAGCATTTCTGCTTTTTTGTCTTTCTTAACAAAAGGCTCAATATATATTTTTACATCTTCGAATTCGGCTTGTCCTTTATTGGTGCGATCTTTCATGTGTACAATGACATTTCTGTCTTCGCCAATGAGATCAAATACTGTAGAAATTGCACCAACTTCGGTTTCTTCATTAAATGCCCAACGAATGATTTCGCGACCTTCTTCAATTCCAGGAAGGGTATAATCTGTCGTTTTTACATTTTCGGCAAGACGTTTTGTATAAGCTTTGTCTATGATAAGTTGATCGAAAATCGTAGCATCTGTACATTCTGATGCGAAAGTACTGGCAAGTGCATAAATACTGTCTGCAGTTTCTTTAGATGGCTCAACCGTTCTCTGTATGGTTGCCATTTTAATTTTTTGAACAGGGGCTGTTTTATCAAGAACTTTAATAACATGATAGCCAAAAGCTGTTTCTATTACTTTATAAGATCCTACAGGATTGTTGAGGCAGGCTTCGTTAAATTCCGGCACCATCATTCCTTCGGGGAACCAACCCAGATAACCACCGTTTTGTTCGGCAGATGCATCGTTGCTAAATTGCAGTGCTACTTGGCTAAAGGATAGGCTATCTAGTCCTCTTACCACTCCAAGAAGGCTATCTGCAAGTGCCTCCGCTTCTTCTTTTGAGCGAACTACAGATTCATTAGCTCTCATGGCTCCTTGATATGCAATAAGGATATGTGCAGCATTCAAAGAATCGGGCATGTTTTTGCGATCGAGTAATTTATGCATATAAAACACATAATCTTCCATATACGGTGCAATTATGGTTCCAATGGGTGCGTTGAAAAGTGTATCTGCTTTTACTGGCAAAACATCTCTGCGTAGGTATGAACTATCCCAAGTGAAATCAATATCTGATTTTGAGTAGATAAATGATTCAATATCGGCATTTTCTACTTCTGGAAAATGAACGTATGCAGTATCAATAATTTCTTTTATTTCAGCTAAATCTTTACCAGAAGGCTTGATATCGAATACAACAAACTCAAGATTTACAAAAGGGTTGTCAAAAATATACTCTTGCTTGTGCTCTTCGTAGTAAGCCATCATTTCTTCATCAGAAACTGTGATGGTAGAATCGCTTATGCTATTGTATTTTAATCCCAGGTATTGGGTAACATACTTTTTGTTTTTCTCAATATTATCGCGTTCAGCAAAAGCAGTAGGGATATAATAGCCTTTAGTAACGAGTGAGTTGTACTTGGTGTTGAAACGTTCGTCATAAATTGCTTTTTCAATCATTCTCCACTGGCGTCTTTCTTCATCACTCCGCTCATCAAGTGTTTCAATATACATCTGCACTTGAGTAGGATCGAATATTCCAGTTTCAGGACTTGTAAATAACTGACGAATATAAGAGTGAACATAAGTTCCCATAAATAATTCGTTGAGTTCAGCATCACTTACGGCAAGGCCTAAATCGTCGTATTGCTTATGAAGAATAATATCCTGCACCATTTGGTCATATACAGAATTGTTGAGCTGAAAAAGTTCAGCGCCACTAAACTGATAGTCACCGTATTGCATTTTGTAAAATTCTTTTTGCTCTTCAACTTTTGCTGTGAATTCACGATAAGTGATATTTTCGTCAAAAACTACGGCCACAGGATCTTGCGAGTGGGTTTTGTTTTTAGTGAAAAGGTCGTTCATTACAAACAAGCCCAGTGCAACGCCAATAATACCAATGAGGAGACCGGAACGTTTACGAATTTTTCCAATAGTTGCCATTCATATAAGTTTTTCAAACAGAGTGCAAAGGTAATATAAAAGTTCTAAGTAAAGAAGAATTATTCGCTTTCGTTTTCCTTATCATTTACAAGGATTTCGCCTTTAGGTCTTATAATATGGTATTTATCCATTCTCTGATCTGATTGAAAGCCATCTCCCCAAATTATTTTTTCGGGGCTAACAATTTTTACAAATTCATCGGAGAAAATCATACCTTGAATTTCATCCCAGATTAGATGATTGGTATAAATTTCTTCAGAGTCGGCTGTGAGTATTACAACATCGTATTTTACTTCGGTTTTTCTTTGTTCCTCATAACGAATACCCCAATCGGCTTCTAAAGTAGATTCTATGCCGCCAATAGAGTCGTAAAAAGTAATAAAGAGCCCTTCGGGTAGTAAAACATGCTTGTTCTCGTTATTGTAGCGTTTCATGATTGGGGCTGTTAATTTGGCTTCTATCATGCCGCTATCGCTAAAATAAAGGGTGATATTTGTGGCTTGTTCGTTAGGGAAGGTATCTTTTACAGGTAATTCGTTTATGCTTTGCATTTCATTGCCACAAGAAAAAAGCATTGTGACAAGTATAATTGCCACAATGCCTGATATAATAATTTTGTAAATGAATTTCATTTTTGAAGAAGACTAATCTCTGCTTCGAGCTGTAGTAATTTCTGTGTACCAGCATGAAACAGTATAAGATGAGCCGTTGGTAATATTGTAGAAGAACATATCTTCATTTTTTGGGAATCCACTAAAAGCAGAACTATAGCGAGCGTTGGCTTGCTCTATTACACTTTCTTCAGTTGCAACAGATTTTGCTTTGGCATATTTATCTGCTGCTGCCCAGTAACCGGCTCTCTGAGTAACAGGGTTGTCACCACAACTGGCAGCAGTTTGCATGTACATATCACCAATTAAAATATACTGTCTGCCATTAGTTGGGTCAAGTTCAGCACTTTGCAATGCCGCTGTACGTGCAGCACTGTACTGACCCAATGATTTATATGTATTTGCTAGAACGAGTAGTGCACTAGCTTTTTCCAGTGGATCTTCTAAGCCATCAACAGCTTCTTTTAGATATTTTACTGCATCGCTATATTTTTCAACTTTATAGAAAGATTTTCCAAGGTCGAAAGCGCCCTGTGGAGAAGGCTCAATAGCATAGCGGGCTTCTGCCGCGCTGAAGTATAATGGAGCGTCGGTGCAACCTTTTTTATCCATTAATGTTAATAATTTAGCCAACCATTCCACATCTTCCTTATTCTCATCGAATTTTGGCGTATAAATCATTAGTATTTGTTCGCAGCTTGCCCATGGGTCGAAAATGCTGTTTATATTGCCATCGGCAGTTAAATATAAAGATAGTTTTCTGTTCAATGAAGCAGAGTCGGCAGGCTTATCAATAATTTCCTGCTTAAAGGCTTTGATTTGATAATCGGCAGAAGAAGTCAATTTTTCATAGTATTCGAATATAAGAGATGTATCGGCTTTACCTTTTCTAATCATCATATCGAGTGCTTTATAAAATATCGACATAACAGCAGCTTCAGACTCATCGCCTCCAAGATCATACGATCTTTTCAGTGTTTCATACATGGCTAGGTCATCACTTGGACGATACGTAAACATATCATAACCTTTACGTCCTAAAATATATGCTTCGCCATATTTTTTAGAACAGCCAAATGCTGCAATATTTTGGTCGTACACCATAAATAAGGTGTCAATATATCTTTCTTTTAATAGACTGTCTTCTGTTTGCTCCATTAAATACTCAATAATATTAAGCCCATCAAAATAGATGTTCTGGCTTGCCAGAGGGGCATTCAGGAAGCAATATCTCCATGGTTCAATGGTGTAAAGAATTGCGTCGTTTTTATAATTGCTTTTTTTCCATTGTTTGTAATTCTCGCGATATAAAGAGAGATTTTTTACTGCAGTAGCACTGTCTTCTCCGTATTTTGGACCGCTGATGCTACATGGGTCGGGGAATTCAATGGCATCCTGTGCGAAAGCTCCGCTGAAAGCGATAAGTAAAACAAAGGTGCTCAGTAGAATTTTTGTCATTGATTTCATGATATTTAGATTTTGCTAGTTATACCTTCTTTTTTCAAACCAGTGTTCTTTTATATTAATTCCGAACACAAATCTGAAGTATTTTTCACTAATGAGGTTTTGGTCTGTAGTTCCCATTTTGCCAAATTCAAATCCAAGTTTAATGGATGAGCTATTCTGATAAACCGGCCTCAATGGTAATACCATCCCAAAACTTATGCCAATTTTTGATAATTGAGTTTCACGAAGTTGCAGATAAGTCTTATCGTAGTGAAAACCTGCCATATAGGTGACTTTTTTAAAATATTTTGAGATAGAAGAATTGTCAGGGATGAAAGAACCTCCCAAAGACAAAGAAAGGCTATTTTGAAGAGAGTCGCTTTCACCATAGGCTTTATATGAGCTCCAGTCTTGCATTCTGAAATCTGCGCCAACCATCCATTTTCTGCTATTACCAATAGAAAACCCTGCTCCAAAAGATAGTGGTAGATTTACTTCTCCTTCTATATTGTTTATGAAATTGATAGTGTCGAGTGTGTAATCAGCGCCCCCCAGAGTATAGAAGCGTTCGCTAAGATTATTTTCGCTAGCATGTAATGTTGATGGGAGACCAACAGTGGCTCCAAAAGTCAATTTAATATCATTGTTTAGTCCACTTGTGTCTTTTTTAATTATGGCTTCATATTGAAAGCCAGCATCAAAACTAAAATCATTTATGAAGCGGCTAACTGTGTTTTTTGTATTGACAAAGCCAGAAGAATCGAAAGTAATTTTTCTTTCTCGTTCTATGGTTCCAAAAATATATGAGGAATTGACACCGATGCTCAAGTTTGGAAAAAGCTTGAATGAGTTACCCCACCAGAATTTGTTTAACCCACCGCTGCCAGAATAAATTGCATTATAGGTAGAAACTGAGTCGAGCTCATAAGTAGAGGTCATTTTGTATCCAACCGAGCTATAGGGTTGCAGCCCAATGGCAGTGCCCCAAAAAGGAGCGAGTCTGAATCCAAAAGCAAAACTATTGAAAGCGATAGAAAAGGGATAAGCAGAGCCACTTGAGCTTTCTTGTTGAGAATACTGCCCGACAAATCCACCGGTAAAAACAAATGAAAGCGAATCGAATGCAGAATAAGAAGCTGGGTTGGCTGTGTTAATTAGTAATGGACTTCTAAAGCCAATGCTGGTACCTGCCATGGAAAAGAAATGAGCATTGGTATTGGTGTTGATTTCGCCAAGCCCATATCTTGAGTAGGGAGATTCAATCAATGACTGTGCTGAGACATTGAATATTAGTAGGAGTAAAATGATACCTGTGATAAGCTTTTTCATGAATTCAGGTTGAGTAAATAATTTAATCCGTGCAGCACCAAATTTTCGGTTGCAAAGATGTCACTTTTCAGGGAATTGACAAAATAGGATGCATTACCCCCACTAAGAAAAATTGACCCTTTAGGGTTTTCTTTTTTAAACAGGTCGATACGGAATTGTATTTCAGCTAAACTGCCCATCATTACGCCGCCGGAAATCGAGTCTTTGGTTGTTGTTCCAATTGCATCGAAGTTCTTTGTTTTCTCGATTAACGGAAGTTTATCTGTAAAATTGTGCAGTGCTTTGAATCTTAAATCAGGGCCCGGGCTAATGGCTCCACCCAGATATTCATTGCTGCCGTTTACATAGTCGAAAGTAAAAGCTGTGCCGGCTTGGATGACGAGCATTGCTCCATTGCTTTTTTGGAGTGAAAAAGCTCCGCAAACCGCTGAAAGTCTATCATCGCCGAGTGTGTTTTTATCGGAATATTTGTTGGTTATCGGAAATTTTGTGAAGTTACTAATGCGAATCATTTTAGAGCTTGCAAAAAAATCCAGTTCTTGCTGACTGTGATTTCTTACAGTAGCATAAGCTATTTTATTAATATCGGGTTTTTCGAGAAGATTTTTAATAAACTCAATAGAGTAAGGTGCACGTATGGTTTCGGTCCATTCATCATTGCCGAAAAATGCTGCTTTGCAAAGCGTATTTCCTATATCTATCAGCAGATTCATAATTTTTGGTAAAGATACAGTAAAAAAATTTTGACAGAAAACAAAAAGATTATATATTTGCACTCCCAAACAAGAGGCGTCGTAGCTCAGTTGGTAGAGCAGAGGACTGAAAATCCTTGTGTCGCTGGTTCAACTCCAGCCGATGCCACTTCAAAAAGCAGCTTATATGAGCTGCTTTTTTTATTTATTGCTTAATCAAAATTGTAGAGCTTGTTTGATATTGATATCGAATTTTTACCAGATAGGTTCCGGGAGCGAAATCAGAAATATTTGTAATGGGGGAGACTGGATTTTGAATTTTTCGAATAATTTCGCCATTCACATTATAGAATTCTATTATACTGATATTTTCAAAATCAGGAAAGTATATTGAACCGGAACTTGGATTAGGATATACTAGAAGTTTTCCTGAATTATTTTCTGAAATAATTTGTGGGGTTTGAAATTCGAAAATCTTAGCATATCCATTTTCAATACCATGTGCACCACAAATGATAGTGTTGCCATCATTGCTCATGCCAGTTGATAAAGAAAAACTTTCATTATTGTTCATTCCGCTTAGTGTTTGACCTTTTGGGCTCCATGCACCGCCTACCCAGTCATAGCATGAAGCATATCCGTGATAAGTGTTTGCTTTTGGAGCACCAATTAGAATGGAATTGCCGTTTGCTGAAATACTTACCGATTGGCCGAAATTATCACTAGACGCCAATCCGGTTAGATTATTTCCTTTTTGAATCCATTGAGTACTATTCCATTCAAATATTTTCGCCATTCCTGTGCCGCTATTTCCACCCCATGCACCAATAATTATAGTGTTTCCAGTCGAGTCTATATCAACATCGCATCCTGACCAGTCGTAGGTAATGCCGTCGATTGGACTTCCTTTTAATGTCCAGTCGGCTCCATTCCAGTAATAAACTGAAGTTTCGCCGGCCCATGTTCCACCATTATTGTTTTTTGGAGCGCCTATCACAATTACACTTCCATCTGCATTGATGTTTACTGACTCGCCAAAATTATCTTCTGCAGCAGCACCATATAAGGTAGACCCTTTTTGCGTCCAATTACTTACATTCCAGTAATAAATTTTTGCACTTCCTGCACTGGTGCCATTTATACTATTATATTCAGCTCCAGCAATAATTGTATTCCCGTCGTTGCTAATTGCGACAGAGTAGCCTAACTGATCTCCGGCTGCATCGCCTGCCAGATTTGTTCCTTTTTGCAGCCAGGTTGTTCCATTCCATGTAAATACTCGCACGTGACCTGATGCACTTCCGTTATCATCTGCTGCTATGGCTCCGATAATAACGGAGTATCCGTCAGCGCTAAGGTCAATATTCCAACCTTCGCGATCGTCGGCATTTAGTGCGTCTATATCACTCCCAAGTTGAATCCAAGATGATCCATTCCATTCAAAAATTCTGACATGACCTGAATTGGTGCCGAATCCATCGTTATATGGTGCTCCAATGGCAACAACAGATCCATCTGCATTCATAGCTACTGCTTTACCAAACTCATCATATTGAGCTTCTCCAACAATGGAATCTCCTTTTTGAATAAAGCTCTGTGCATTGGCTAGAAGACCGAAAGATAAACTGAATAATACCAGTAATGCTTTAAGTGTGAAATTATTTTTCATTGGTATGGAATTAAGTGATTACAAGTGTGTTAAATTAATTCAAAAATATAACAAATTATTTTTTCAGACTAATTTTTTTCTAAAAATTTATTGCATTTCCAATTTTGACACCAAAATAAATAGTTCTTGGCATGGTTGGGCCGTATATATAGGCAGGATCACGGTCAATGCCCAAGTCGAAATCATTCTGATATGAATTTAAGATGTTTTTTACTCCCAAATATAGTTGCATAGTGGCTCCGTTAAGAATAATATTGCGGTGAATTTTCATGCCAAAATCAAAAAACACATTGCTTGTTCTAAGTTCACCTTCTTCAGGATTGAAAATAGTTGGGCCGTAATAAGGGAGTAGCATTTTCCCAGTATAGATTCCGCTGATGTCTATTCCTTCTTTTTGCCGGGGGTGAATGGATATGTTCATGAATCCATAATCGTTTGGCGTTCTGAAAAACTGGGTTTCATTAAATTCTCGGGCTTCGGTGTATTGGCTTTTTTGAATTGTATATCCGATTTTTAAATCCCATTTTTCGGATGGGAAAGCATTGCATTCAAAATTTATTCCCTGAACATTTGCTCCTGCAACTGCATTTACTCTGGTGTATACGATTCTTCCGGTTGAGTCGGGAATACTAATATCATTGGCAAACGGATTCATTAATTGGGTGTAAAATGTTTCTGCAAGTAAGTTGAATCGTAGTTCCTTAATTCTTGTATTGAAATCTAAAGACATCATGTAGCTGCGGCTTTTCTCTCTTGTTAGGTCGGGAGCATTTACATGAATAATTTGGCGTGACCCCGATGTTTCAATATGAAGATCTTCGTCAAAAATCTGAGGAGCTCTGTAGCCATGAGAATAGGATACTCTAAGTTGTAGCATTTCAGAAATATTGTATTTTGCACTTAATCGTGGAATTAGCACTGAGGCAGTATTGGTGGCGGTTTCATCCATGATGTTGTTGATGCTGTAATGGTCGAAGCGCAGACCTGTAACAATTTTTAGGGCTTTCCACGAGAAACTGTATTGTGCAAATGATCCAATAGTGTTTATTTTTTGATCGGCAATAATGGTTCCGTCAGTAATAGGAATAACAAGGATGGTGTCGGTATTAAAATAGGCATTATCGATGTTTGAATACGCTTTTTTAGTATCAGTTAGAAATTCTGCATTGTTTTCAACACCTATGTTTAATGATGAATTTTTGAAAGAAGCGTTATACTGAATTCCACCAGAATAGCTGAGATTTTTTGTTAGGCCGTAATCACTTAAAGATTGTCTTGCTCCATAATAAGAATCACGATGAATGTGTTGAAAGCTGAAAAACGCCGATAATTTGTTTTTCCCGTTAAAAAATCTGTCGTATGAAATTGCGGCTGAATTGATGCGATGTTCTACAGATTCCGCAATATCGGACTCATGCTCAGGAAGATCTAATTTATTGCCTCCTCTGCGATTTTCGAGGATGGAGAAAATATCGAGATTCATTTTACTCTTGCTGTCGAAGCGATGATAAATTCTGCCTCCTACAGATATTCCGTTTATTTTGGCCAGTTCGGTAAATCCATCATTGTTGGCATCGAATGCTTGCTGGTTTTTATGCGATGCATAAATTGCCATTCCTGTACGGGCATCATTTGAAATCATAGAGGAATTGAAATTCAAATGATATTCTGGAGCAAAATTACCGCTGTATTTCTGATCAACTCCAATAAGAGAAGTTGCTGAAGAAAACTCATAAGTGTTTGCTATAGGATCTTTCAAAATGACATTGATCGTTCCGGCAATGGCATTGCTGCCATATAATGCAGAACCGCCACCACGAATTATTTCAACCCGCTCAATCATATTTGAGGGAATTAACTCGAGGCCATACACTCCGGCAAGGCTTCTAAAAATCGGTCGGCTATTGATGAGTATTTGCGAGTATGGCCCTTCCATGCCATTCATACGAACCTGATTGAACCCGCAGTTTTGGCAATTGTTTTCTATACGCAATCCAGATGCATATTGAAGGCTTTGAGAGAGATTTTGAACTTCAGTGGATACAAATAGCTTGGGACTAATTACTGAAATTACCGTCACTGCATCTTTTTTATTGCTTTCATTTCGATCGCCTGTAACCACAATTTCATTCAGGCTTAGAGCATCTTTTTCTAGTTCAAATTTTATCTCCAAAGTTTGCCCGTAAGTGATTTCGATTTCTGTTTCCTTTGGTTTGTAACCAATTGATTGAGCAACTACTACATGCTTGCCAACGGGTAAATTGATAAGTTGAAAATGTCCGCTTTCGTCACTCGATACACCAATTACGGTTCCTTTAATACTGACAGTAGCAAATGGAATATGTTCTCCACAGCAGGTAACATGACCAATGATATTGGCGTCGGTTTTTTTGTTTTGGGCCTGACTAAATAGTCCGGCAATGCATAAAATACTGAAAAGTATAATTCTTTTTGGTTTCATGGAATATAAGCTTGGTTTTTAGATGAGTTTACAGACTATAAATATTTATTAGGTATTGTGCGAGAAGCCAATGATACCTTAAAAAAACAGTCTGTTGGAAAGCTTATATTACAGGGGGTGCTCGCCCTTGTCTAAGACCGACAAAGTGCTTGGGGATTGAAAGAAAACAGGTTTGATTGAATAGAAACCTGTTGATTGCCATTGCTAAAACAAATGCAGCAAAGAAGACAGGTAGAAAATGATGAAGTTGCTGATAAAGAACAAATGCAACTTTACTGTGTCTATGTGATTTGAAGGGTTGTGAGTCGCTAGTTTTATTATAAGGATGCGCATGAACAACAACAGTTCCGTCAGATAGAATATGCGAGTGCATAAAAACGGCATTGTTGATAACCATGCAGCTTATCACAGCAACTAAGAAAATTGGAATAATTTTCTTAAGGAAGTTATTTCCTTTGTTTTTCACGTTGCAAAATTATAAATATGTATGGAATGAGTTGATATTTGGGAGAATAATTTGGTTTAAGTTTTGGTTTTTTTGATATATTGTTAATGATTTTATTGTATATCCGTTTATTTACTATTATTGTATAATCAAAATAAAATCATGGATATCAAAGATTTTGCACTGTACTTGCACAACGAAAAAGCTTGTGTAGAATTAGTGCGTGACATCAAGGAGCGTAAAGGAATAATTTGTCCGAAATGTGGAAGCAGTGAGCATTATTATAATGCCAGGTATAGATCACACGATTGCAAAAAATGTCGTTACCGGACAACTCTGCGCAGTGGGACTGTTATGGAGAGTAGTAAATTGCCTTTCAGATACTGTATCACAGCAATGTATTTTATGACCTTAACGAAGAAGAGTTTTTCGGCGCTGGAGATGCAAAGGATTCTTAAGCATAAGCGCTATGAACCGATTTGGGCCATGATGCATAAAATTCGAGCAGCAATTGGGCAACATGATGAGAAGCAGATTTTATTTGGAAATGTTGAGATGGCAAGCTCAAAAATCACAACAAGACAAAGAAAAAACCGTGATATTCATGCAGTTGGAATTGGTACAAATTTGCAGGCAGACAAAGGATTGAAACGTGAAAGAACAATCGAAATTTTCGTAAGTATTACTCCCCCGAAAAATACAAAAGATAAATCACATAGGAAAACAGCTTTAAAACATGTCTGTGCTTTTGTGAATCCGGACTACAAAGAGGGGCTGGATCATGGAGCTTATGAAACAAAAGAAAAAGGGCGTTTCCCTATAAAAGGCCTTAGTACTTTTAGATCAGTCAACAATAAAGCCAGCATTCTTCGTCAATATCACCCTTCTGATTATGAGAAGCAAAAATTACATTGGATTAGGGCTTTGGTGAGCAATTTTAGGCGAGTAATTAATGGCATTCATCATAATATTACTGAGCAATATCTGCAGAATTATCTTAATGAATTTAGCTTCAAGACATCATCGCATAAAAAAGAAATATTTGATGAGTTGTTGGTATTATGCATTGAAAATCAATGGTATAACAATTTTAGGTATAAAAGCGGATAGTCAATAAATGATTTTTGATATTCTCTAATTTTCTACCTTTACACTTCAAAACTTAATTTAATGTCCTCAAACTCAAAAAAATCAATTCGTGAGTGGGCGGTTGATGACCGACCTAGAGAAAAAATGATCATTAAAGGTCGTGAGGCGCTTAGTAATGCAGAATTGATTGCGATACTTCTTGGTTCCGGCGGTAAGAATAAGTCTGCCCTAGATCTCGCACAAGATATTTTAGGAAAGTACAAAAATCAGTTAACTCAATTGTCTAAACCAGGACCCAAAGAATTAATGAGTATTCCTGGAATTGGAATGGCAAAAGCGGTAACCATTTCAGCTGCATTTGAACTTGCTCGTCGCCGAATGTCTGAAAGTCCAGACAAGGAGGTGAAAATTCAATCTTCAGCAGATGCAGAAAAAGTAATAGCCCCTTATTTGCGTGATAAAACACATGAAGAATTTTATATGGTTTGCCTTAATCGGGCAAATATTCCAGTTGGCATTCATAAAATAGGGGAGGGGGGATTCTCAAGTACATTGGTAGATATTAGAAAAATGTTTAGGCTTGCTTTGCAGGATATGGCTAATGGAATCTTACTGGCACACAATCATCCTTCAGGAAATTTGAAACCCAGTAGCAATGATATTGATTTGACCAAAAAAATTCAATCCGCAGCGAAACTTTTAGACATTTTATTAATCGACCATATAATAATTGGAGACCATTCTTATTATAGTTTTATTGAAAATGGACTCATAAATTCTGATTCATGAAAATTGTAACCATAATAGGGGCACGTCCTCAAATTATAAAAGCGGCGGCATTGAGCAGGGCGATTGTAAGTTCATACTCCCATGAAATAGAAGAATATATTGTGCACACCGGACAGCATTACGACGACAATATGTCGGAAGTGTTTTTTCGGGAGCTGGGAATACCAAAACCCGATAAAAACTTAAATGTTGGCAGTGGATTACACGGGAAGCAAACCGCAGCCATGATTGAAGGAATTGAAGAAATTTTGATGGACGTGAAACCCGATTATCTAGTTCTTTATGGTGATACGAATTCTACTTTGGCTGGAGCAGTAGCAGCGTCTAAGCTATTGATTCCTATTGTTCATATCGAAGCGGGTTTGCGTTCATTTAATAAAACAATGCCCGAAGAAATTAATCGTATCGTTTGTGATCATTCTTCTGCAATAATGTTTAGTCCAACTGAAACGGGAATTAGAAATCTGAAAAATGAAGGATTCTCTATTGGAGTTGAAATGCCATATACCTCAGATCATGCTGGTGTTTTTCATTGTGGTGATGTAATGTACGATAATAGCCTCTTTTTTGCAGATTTGGCCGAGAAAGAATCTCGTGTGTTAGATGAGCATAAATTGAAATCGAAAGCATTTATATTGGCCACCATTCATAGAAATCAGAATACGGATGAGCCTGTAAGGTTGCAATTTCTTTTCAATGCGTTGGCAAATACTGCAATTGCTGAGAATATAGATGTGATATTGCCTTTGCATCCGCGAACACAGAAAATGCTTGAACAAAATAATATTCAAATTCCTGAAAAGGCAAAGTCTCTGCTGCAAATTATTCCTCCGGTGTCGTTTTTAGATATGATTATGTTGGAAAAACACAGTTCTCTAATCATGACAGATTCTGGTGGAGTTCAGAAAGAAGCATTTTTCTTTAAAAAACCTGCTATCATTTTAAGACCTGAAACAGAGTGGGTTGAAATTGTTGAACATGGAACGGCCGTTTTAGCCGCAAAAAATGAAGCGGATCTTGTACAGCAGGCAATACAGTATTTACATCATCCTCCAACTGAGTTTCCTGAGATTTTTGGAGATGGAAAAGCTGCAGAATTTATTTGTCAAACAATGCTCGATAATTATAAAGCCCTACAATAGTCGATGATTTATATTTGGGCTCCATATCACAATCCGAGACTTGAATATATACTACGTTATATATTTACGCAACGATTGGCGATTGACTGGAAATTGATTCACAATGTTTCGGAAATTTCATCTGGAGAGCCAACAATTTTTTATTCGGAGAAATCGCGCTCTGATTTTTGCATATTCGATTCTGGCTTGCTAAACGAAAATGAAATTCGAAATTTTGAACCGGAGTTGAGAATTACGGAAGAAAAAATTGAATTATTTCCAGCAGTTGATAGTTCTTTTACACTTGATTTTGATGTTTTTTCTGCAGTATTCTATTTCTTAAGCAGATATGAAGAGTATTTGGACTTTGAGTCTGATATTCACGGGCGTTTTGATACGTTAAATTCTTTTGCTTTCAAACACTCATTTCATCAAAGAGTTTTGGTAGATGAATACATCTTGTATTTCAGAGAATTACTGGAAAATGCATTCCCTGATTTGCACTTAAAAAATGATTCTTTCGATTATCGCATCACAGTCGATGTAGATATGGTATTTTCCTACAAAGGAAAAGGGTTTATTAGGAATTCAGGAGGTGCAATACGGGATCTATTGAATGGTCGATTCGCAGCATATTTGAAACGATATCTGGTGTTATTGGGTTTGCATAAAGATCCTTACTATACTTTTGATAGGATCGATGCCTTAAATGCAAAATCAGCATATCCACTCCATTATTTTGTTCTTTTTGCTGATAAGCGCAGCCAGTTTGATAAAAATATCAGACGAAATCATGAAAAAACAAGAAAGATTTTGAAAAAACTTTCTGCGAAAAATCCATTAGGTCTCCATCCATCCTATTCTGGTCATGCAAATGTTCAAATTCACAAAGAGGAAAAACTGGCATTGGAAAATCTTTGTGGTTTGGAGATTAATTCATGCAGACAACACTATCTGAAAATGACGCTGCCTGAAACTTATGAACGGTTGTATGAAATGGGTTTTACCGAGGATTATACCATGGGGTTTGCATCTATTCCCGGGTATAGAGCATCAACCTCTAGACCTTTTCCATTTTTCAATCTTTCAAAAAATGAGTCTCTTGATTTTATGATTCATCCTTTTTCAGTAATGGACGGTTCATATAAAGATTATAATGAGCAAAGCACCGAAAATGTGCTGGATGCTTTATGTAGAGATATTGACTATTTGCAGCAAATTGGAGGTAGATTCTGCATATTAATTCATAATGAAACCCTTTCTGAAAGCAAGCGTTGGAGAGGGTGGAGTACTATGCTTGAGAAATTGCTGAATTATCTAAATAATAAGGCTATATGATTCGTTATCTGAAACATAATGACATTGATTATGTCAAATGGGATAAATGTATCAGCCAATCTCCTAATGCTTTGCTTTATGGTTACTCTTGGTTTCTTAATTTATCGGCCGATCATTGGGATGCACTGGTACTAGATGATTATGATGCTGTTATGCCTCTCCCGTGGCGAAAAAAATGGGGGGTGCATTATCTATATCAGCCTGAAATGATGCAGCAGGGAGGTGTTTTTAGCAGTGTAAATCTAAATGAAGATTTGCTAAGCGATTTTATGCAGGCTATTCCAAGTCATTTTCGATTGGTTGAAATTATGCTGAATTATGCCAATGATTTTTTACTAAAAGAAACAGAATTGCGTCGAAATCTTATTCTGAATCTTAATAATGAAATTGGAGATTTGCAAAAGGCATATTCTGATAACTGCAGAAGGAATATCAAGAAATCTAGGAAAGAGAGTTATAGCATAAATGAAAATTTCGAGTGGAATAATATTATGCATCTTTTTGCTGAAAATAAAGGCAGAGATTTACAAATATCTGAGTATTGGAAGAAAAGAGTGACTTCAATTGCCCATGCGCTTTATCATAAAGGAATTGGCCATAGTATTTCTCTTTTCAATTCTCATAATCAATGTGTAGCTGGAATTTTTTATGTGTATTTCGAGCAAAGGATTTATTTCCTTTTTTCGGGATCTGGCGAGGAAGCAAAAAATAGCGGTGCCATGCACTTTCTTGTTGATATGCTGATTCAAGAATACGCTAATGGTAATAGAATTCTTGATTTTGAAGGTAGTAATGATGAGGGCTTGGCGCGTTTTTATAAGAGTTTTGGTGCAGTAGAACAGAATTATCCAATGCTTAAAATAAATAGGCTTCCAATTATTATGCGTTGGCTTAAGAAATAAAATTGTATGTAGTGAAT
>JAFGWG010000220.1 GCA_016937255.1 Bacteroidales bacterium | reverse complement strand
GAAAAATCAATAATTAACTCGTTTATTTTCGACGTCATTCTACAGGAGAAGGCCTTCTTCCACATGGATTTGGGCAATGGCTGCAATCCCCGTTGCAGGGACGGGTGATGTTTTCTTGAATTTCTACATTGATTTTACCCAAAAGATTAAAGTTTGAATAATTGCTCCAGGAAGAAAATTTATTGTTTTTTTGTACAGAACGAACTTTCCAAAAAACAATACCGCGATTTAAGTCACCTCCTTCAAAACGATATGCAGTATCAGCAGTAAAAATGGAGGTAGAATCTGAAAAATTTATATTGCGGGAGATTAAAATCTCGTACTTCTCAGAGGCTGCGACAGAGGTCCACTGAAGCACAGCAAAGTTTTCATATGTGGAATATCCAGAAACAGGGGCGACAATTTGAGGGCTATCTATACTAAGTTCTGGTAAATCTGTGGTTAAATTAGGCGTGGTTTCCTGAATAGAATTAGAAGCATGGCTTTCAGAAGGGCTGCAATGATAAAAAGCACTAAAAACAAATGTCAGCGCAAGTATTCCTACAATAGAAAATAATGATTTTTTCATGGTTCTGGTTTTAGTCTTAGATGCGAAACCGGAGTAATTCCACAAAAATATTGCCTAAAATTTAGATTTACAAAAATATTATTTCAGAACACTGAATTCATACATCCCTAACACACCTTTCCCCCATTCACCGCCTCATCAGCTGCGGCAAGAAGTTTCAATGTCCCATCTGGATTTTCGGCAAAAAGTATCATGCCATTGCTTTCAATGCCTTTGAGCATGCGTTTACCAAGATTGGCAACAACCGTTACTTTCTTTCCTATAAGATCTTCTGGTGTAAAGAATTCTGCAACTCCTGATACGATGGTACGTTTTTCAAAACCCATATCCACCAAAAGTTTCATTAGTTTTTTGGTTTTGGCTACTTTTTCGGCTTCCAGAATCTGTCCAACTCTCAGGTCGAGTGCAGAAAACTGATCGAAGGTGATTTCGTCTTTTATAGGCTCGAAAGTCTGTTCTGCAGCGGCATTTTCTTCTTTAGATTTCTCGAGTTTCGCCAACTGTACTTCAATCGCAGAGTCTTCAATTTTATTGAAAATAATCTCGGCGGGTTCAATTTTATGCCCAGGCTGAAGAATGTCATTTAAGGCTGCGTTCCATTCTACAGGCTCCATATTAAGCATTTTTGATAGCTTCTCGCTGAAAAACGGCAAAAATACTTCGCCCCAAACTGCAAGCTTAGCAGCAATTTGCAATGCATTATGCAAAATACCTTGTACGGCTTCAGGATTATCCTTAAAAAGTTTCCATGGCTCTTTATCCGTCAAGTATTTATTTCCAACTCTGGCCATGTCCATATAAGTCGCCAATGCTTCTCTGAAACGAAAATGATGTAAACTATATTCCATCTTTTCTTTCAATTCTGCCAGCGATTTATAAATCTCATCCTTTTCGTCTGCAGCAGTACTCTCTGGCACTACGCCTTCGAAATATTTGTGAGTAAGAACTAATGTGCGATGAATGAAATTTCCGAGAATAGCCACCAACTCGTTATTATTGCGAGCCTGAAAATCTTTCCAGGTGAAATCATTATCCTTGGTTTCGGGTGCATTGGCTGTAAGAACGTAGCGTAGAACATCCTGCTGATCAGGAAATTCCTGCAAATACTCATGCAACCAAACTGCCCAGTTTCTGGAAGTGGAAATTTTGTCGCCTTCCAAATTTAGAAACTCATTTGCTGGCACGTTATCAGGGAGAATATAATCGCCTTCAGCCTTTAGCATTGCGGGAAAAATGATGCAATGGAAAACAATATTATCTTTTCCGATAAAATGAATCAGTCGGCTTTCTTTATCTTTCCAATATGGCTCCCAGTCTTTGCCAGTTTGCTGAGCCCAATCGCGGGCAGCTGAAATATATCCAATAGGAGCATCAAACCAAACATAAAGAACTTTATCCTCAGAATCGGGAAGAGGAACTTTTACACCCCAATTCAGGTCGCGGGTTACGGCACGAGGGTGTAAACCCTGATCAATCCAGCTTTTGCACTGACCATATACATTACTTTTCCATTCTTTATGACCTTCAAGAATCCATTGGCGCAACCATGGTTCGTATTCATCTAATGGCAAATACCAATGGCTGGTTTTCTTTTTTATGGGAGCTGCGCCTGAAAGTGTTGATTTTGGATCAATAAGCTCCATTGGACTAAGTGAAGTGCCGCATTTTTCGCACTGATCGCCATAGGCTTTTTCGTATCCACAATGTGGGCAAGTTCCGGTGATATAACGATCGGCAAGATATTGCTTTGCCTCTTCATCGTAATATTGTTCTGTTTCCTTCTCAACGAGCTTTCCACTTGCATGAAGCTTCTTAAAAAAAGCTGCTGCTGTTTCATGGTGTAGAGGTAAACTGGTGCGGGAATAAATATCGAAGCTGATTCCAAAATCAATAAACGAATCACGAATTATTCCATGATATTCATCAACCACATCCTGAGGACTTACTCCCCGTTGGCGGGCTTTTAGTGTAATTGGTACTCCGTGCTCATCTGATCCTCCGATAAACAGCACATCATATCCGGTTTTTCTGAGAAAGCGCACATAAATATCTGCAGGAACATATACGCCGGCCAAGTGACCAATATGAACGGGTCCATTAGCATAAGGCAAAGCGGTGGTTACGGTATAGCGTTTAAAATCACTCATATTAATAGCTGATTTTTAGCGGAATATTAGTTTTCGAACGGATGTATTCCGCAATTTCATCCATTTCGTCTTTTTGTATTTTCTCCAGTTTCTCGAAAGGTGTAGGTCTGTCAATTGGATAGATCATCCATTCCGCTGGAATCATTACTTTGGCAAATTCAATTAAGGCATCAATTTCCCGAGTTATTGTATTATCAATTTGGCCTTCAGTGGTTTGTCCTCGCAAAAACATTGTTTGCAAGCTCGCTTTCCCCTCAAATCTCAACAATTCTTTCTTCACATCCTCTACATGAATTCCTGGAGCCGGCTTATTGATTCGCTGAAACTGTGTTTCATTGGTGGAATCTAGTTTTAAAACAGCTTTATCAATTTTCAGCAAAGCATTTCTAACCTTCTCTTTATGCAATTGAGTGGAATTACTTAGCACAACAACCTCTGCTCTAAGGGAATACATATTTCTAAGCTTAATTGTGTTTTCGATAATTTCATCAAATTCCGGATGCATTGTTGGTTCGCCGTTTCCTGAAAAAGTAATCACATCGGGCAGTTCTCCAGCCGCTTGCATATTCAGGAGTTTAACCTCCAGCGCCTTTTGCACTTCGTTGGCCGTAGGTAAAGATTGCGAAGAAGAAGAATCTGTCCAGCCACACTCACAATATACACAATCGAATGAACATATTTTAGCATCGACCGGCAACAAATTCACACCTAGCGAAACGCCAAAACGACGGCTGCGAACAGGACCGAAAATGATTTGATCAAAAAGCCTACTGCTCATTTTTTAATTTTCGCCATTTAATTTTCCAAGCACCTCATATCCATCTTCGAGAGCAGTGATAAAAGTTCTGAATCCCTCTGTTAATTTAGTTTTCAAAGCTTTTGAACGCTCTCTTTTTCCTTCTTTACGCTCAATCGTACTAATTCTTAGCCCTTTATGTTGATAGTTTTGTATGGTTTCAATGAGTTTGTTTCTTGCATCGGCGACTTTCTGCATGGCGTCAATAATCTTTTTATCACTCTCATCATTATACAATACCATTAAAGCAAATGAATCTGCGAAATACTCATCGGTTAAAAAATTAACGTCTTTTTTTAGGTTTCTTTTGTTTGCCATTTTATTTGATTTTTAAGTTTTTCAATATTTCAAGCACTGTGTTTTTAATCCCCTCACTATCAAAGCCATACTCGTGTTTGAGTTCTGCAACACTACCCTGTTCTACAAAGGAATCAGGAACTCCAAGTCTATGAAGAGAAAGCATCGTGTTTTTATCCATCATGAACTCTGCAATAGCCGAGCCCAAACCGCCCTGAATAGTACCGTCTTCTACAGTTATTATCGCCCGATGATTTTTACAGATATCATGTAATAATTCCTCATCCATCGGTTTTAAAAATATCATGTCTGCATGACTAATTTCAATTCCGTCAGCAGATAATTCATCAATAGCTTTTGCTGCATCAATTCCAGCAGATCCAATACTAATTATTGCAATGTCTTTGCCTTGTTTTAGCAATTGCCCTTTGCCGATTTTCATGCGTACAAATTCATTTTCCCATTCAATATCGGTTACTTCCCCTTTTGGGTATCTAATGGCAAAAGGGCCTTGAGGATCCAATTGTGCAGTGTACATAAGATTTCGCAATTGCCATTCATTCATTGGTGCAGCAATTATCATATTGGGAATCAATCTAAGATATGCCAAATCGAAAACACCGTGATGTGTAGGGCCATCTTCACCCACCAGTCCACCACGATCTATTCCGAAAACCACCGGAAGATTCTGCAACGCTACATCGTGAATAATCTGATCGTATGCTCTTTGCAGGAAAGTTGAATAAATGGTGCAGAAAGGTATTTTCCCTTGACTGGCTAACCCTGCTGCAAAAGTAACTGCGTGCTGCTCGGCTATGCCCACGTCAAAAGTACGCTCTGGGATTTTCGCAGCCATAATATTAAGCGAAGACCCCGTAAGCATTGCCGGAGTAATGGCAAAAATGTTTTCGTTCTTCTCTGCCAGATCCAGCAGTGTTTTTCCATACACAACCTGATATTTGGGTGGTTTTTTTGTGCAATCCTGATTAAGAATTTCACCCGTTTTCATATCATATTTACCAGGAGAATGGAACGTTACCTGATCTTTTTCTGCCGCCTTAAATCCTTTGCCTTTTATGGTTTTTATGTGTAGGAGTCGAGGGCCAGGAATATCACGAAGATCATGTAATATTTCTACCAAATTTTTGATATTATGTCCATCTATGGGTCCAAAATATCGAATATCGAATGCTTCAAAAAGATTTGACTTTTTTAGCCATGTCCATTTCAACGCAGTGGTGGTTTTATTGGCAATGGTTTGAATCCATGTGTTTCTGAATATACGCCAAGCACCACGTTTAAATCTGTTATAGGTGTGTGAAGCTGTGATTCTAGCTAAATATCGATGAAAAGCGCCAGTGCCCTCATCTATACTAATTCCATTATCATTAAGAATAATTAATACATTGGCTTTCGATTCTCCCACGTGGTTAAGCGCTTCCATTGCCATTCCTGAAGAAATACTTCCATCGCCAATTACGGCAATATGACGGTTTTGTGGGTTTTCTTTTTGATTTTCGGCAGCCGCCATGCCAAGAACTGCCGAAATACTTGTGGAAGAATGTCCTGTGCCAAAAGCATCGTGTTCGCTTTCAGTTATTTTTGGGAATCCCGATAGCCCTTTATACTTGCGATTTGTGTGAAATTCTTCACGTCGACCTGTCAATATTTTATGGGCGTATGCCTGATGCCCCACATCCCAAACAATTTTATCGTTTGGAGAATCGTAAATATAATGAAGAACGATGCTAAGTTCCACAACTCCCAAATTTGCTCCCAAATGACCCGGGTTTTTTGCAACATTCTGAATGATATATGTACGCAGCTCATCTGCCAGATCAACTAGCTGATCTGGAGTAAGCTTTTTAACGTCTTCCGGTCCGTTAATTTCAGATAAATATTTTCCGGGCTTCACTACCATGTGAGTGCAAAGTTACTGATTTATGAATTATGAGGGATGATTTATGAACTATGAAATGAATCGTTGGAGGACTTCATTCGGAAAGATTAACGACCTTTGTTTGAAATTCTTGTATGTAATAAATATTAGATTAGGCTTTAATCGGAAGAATTTAAGGCAATACCCCTCTTTTATATGCTTCGGCAACCAGCGAGGCCACATTATTGACTCCAAATTTAATGAGCAGGTTTTTACGGTGAGTATCTACTGTTGAGGCACTTATAAAGAGTTTTTCACCAATGGCTTTATTGATAAGGCCCTGTGCTATAAGCCTTAGTACATCGAGCTCACGGGAAGACACTGAAATTTCGCCTTCAGGCAAAATCAGTTTATTCTGATCATCTTCAACAATTTTTTCACCCAGAGAAAGCTGTTGAATAGCTTCCACGATTACTGCGGGGTGAGTATCCTTGAAGAAAAAACCATCGCAGTTCGATTTCTGAATGTTGGCTTGTCTAACTTGAGGGTTTGAGCCGGAAAAAAGAATTATTTTTAAATCCGGATTATTTTGTTTAAGCTCCCTGCTCAACTCGCAGCCGTCAGCATCCTGCAGGCGAATATCGAGAACCAATATATCGGGCTCAAATGCTTTCACCGCAGCTCTGCATTCGGCACCCGATGATGCTGTTTCAACAGCGTCAGAAGGAAATGCTGCCCGCATTAACCCGGCCAAACCTTCAAGCACCACATGATGGTCGTCGCTTAATAATATTTTCATACGCTTCCTGTATTAATATATTTCGCTGGAATCGACCACCTAAGAATACTTCCTTTGCCCTTCTCGCTCTCAATATCAAGCAGACCACCAATTCTCTCAAGTCTTTCCCTGACGGAATACAATCCCTGTCCGTTTCCAAATTCTGACACATCAAATCCAATGCCTTTATCTGTTACCATACATGAAATAATTTCTCTTCCTGTAGTTAACTTTAGCGAAGCTTCTTTGGTCTGTGCGTGTTTTACAATATTACCAAACAATTCCTGAATAATGTGAAAGACTAATTTTTCGGTCAGCAAATCATATCGATAATTTTCGCCAAAAAACTGCAGAGTGAAATTAATCGATTCGTCTCGGCCAGTAAAAGGCAGAAATTGCTTCTTCAATGCTTCTCTCAAACCAAATTTTTCAAGCACGACCGGAAATAGTTTGTGACTAATGGTACGTGTTTCTGTTGCAAGAGCATCCAGTTCGAGAATTACAGAGGAAATTGTATCGGCTTCTTTATCTTTGGCTTTCATTTGTTTTGTATACAGTTGAAGGCGTAAGCCCGTAATGGACCCCACTAGTCCATCGTGCAGCTCATTAGCAAGGCGCTTTCGCTCAGCTTCTTCACCTTCGATAAAAGAAATGGCTGTTTTTGACTCGGTCTCTGCCTGAATAAGTTTCATTTTGTTTCTGGCATTTCTGCGGAAAAAATAGAGATAAGAAGTAAGCAGAATGAGAATAAAAGCCAGCATCAGCACAAGAAACTTAACGCGCTGGTCTTTTTTCTGATCTGTAAGTATTGTGTTTTCGAGTCTGGCAATATCGAGCAGGCGCTTTTCGTTTTCGTATTTCTCCTCCATTTCAGCAACATGCTTTTTCATACTCAAACTGTGAATACTGTCTCCAATAATTGATTTCTGAAGCAAATATTCGTATGCATGCTCAAAATCGCCCATTTTGAAAGAAATTTCTGACTGTTCATTGTGTATGGCTAGAATAAATTCAGGCTCAGTGGTTAGTTGCATCGCCCTTGAACAATTTTCCAAAGCAGCTGAGTAATGAAGACGATGTTTATCTATCATTGCAGCAATGAAGTAATAGTAGGACACGGTGCTGTCTGACTGCAATAAATGATTAAGAAGATTTTCGGCTTCATCATACTTTCCCTGCAAAAGATAAATCTGGGCAATATTACCGCCAATGGCATGAATTCCTGGTATATATCCGGTTTTTTCAGACAGCTCATATGCTTTTGAAAAGAATAGCAACGCTGTATCTGCATCGTTCTTCCGGGTAAGGTAAACATTTCCAATGTTATTTATTGCCTTTATTTCCATTAGCGTGTCCTGTCCTTTACGGGCAAGTAAAAGAGCCTTATTATAACAGGAAATTGCCTTTTCGCTGTTTCCGATATCAAACCATATTATCCCTATATTGATATAAGACCTTGACAGAGCAGAAATATTTCCTTGCCATTCTGCTATTTTCAACGCAAGGTGAAGATATCCAAAAGACTGAATATAGTTGCCATTCATTTCGGCATTTACGCCTGCTTCAACAAGAATAAAATGCAGACTATCATACTCGTAATTTTTAAGATACAAGTAAGTGGTTCTAGATAAAACCGTGTCAGGCTCCTCATTAAAATATTTCTGACTTAATACAGTATACGGAAAGAGCATTAAGCAAATAACCACTAATAAAAACGAATTTTTTAACACAACACCCACCCCCATTTTATCATTAACACATATTAAGAAAGCAAATGTATGAAAAATCCCCTTTTTACGGGATTTATATAAGCTTTTCAACCACTAATTTTGTAAAAAATTTAAACCATGAAAAACCTCATTGTAATAATCGCATTAATCTTTACCTGCTCCCCTTTGTATTCACAAATTAATATTGGTGGAAAAGTTAAAGACAAAACTCAGGAAAGAATAAATAACAAAACAGAAGAAGGTATAGACAAGGGTCTAGATAAAACCGAAGAAGGCATCGGCGGCATTTTTAAGAAAAAAGACAAAAACGAAAAAAGTGATAAAACCGATGAAAACATTGATAATAATTCTGAAATAGATTCAGAAAACAATAATGAAAGTACTTCGGATCAAAGCCCTGAGCAAAATGCCGTATCAACACAAACACCAATCGGTAATGATGATAAACCTTCTTTGCAGAGTTATAGCAAATATGATTTTATACCGGGCGACAAGATTTTGTTTTTTGAAGACTTTTCACAAGACGCAATTGGTGAATTTCCGGCATTATGGACATCAAATAGCACAGGGGAGGTAAAAACCGTTAATATAGCAGAGGGAAAATGGTTTCACATGAATGGGGAGGATGCAACATATTGTTTCCCAAAAGATATTGCATTTCCCGAAAACTATATTGTCGAATTTGATATTATTCCAGATGCTCATTACGAATACGGAATAGATTTTACTTTATATCAAACTGATCCTGAAAATGTGCGGGAAATTGAAGATGATTTATATCCGGGAATATTTGGATTACATATTACATTAGCTCCTGATAAATGGGAAACTAAAGGCTACGGGATGGATAATGATGATGAAGAGTTCGAATGGATTATAGGCAAATCTACTACAAACATAGTTGAAAAAGAAAAAGTGAACCATGTTATTATTTGGATACAAAAGCGTAGAGTGCGAATTTACCATTCTGGAGCCAAGGTTATTGATGTACCTACAAATATTTATGCCGATAGCAAGTTTAATCGGTTTAGATTTTTTGCATGGGATAGATCCAGCTATCCATTTTTAAGCAACTTTAAAATAACAACAGCATCCCCCGATATACGCAGTAAATTACTAACCGAAGGCAAATTAATCTCTTATGGAATTTACTTCGACAGTGGAAAAGACCTTGTAAAACCCGAATCATACGGATCGATTAATGAAATTGCAACAGTTTTAAAAGAAAACCCAAGTGTAAATATTAAAATTGTTGGGCATACCGATGCTGATGGAAATGAGGAAACAAATTTAGATCTGTCTAAACGCAGAGCCGCTAACGTTAAAAATGCACTGGTAAAAGATTTCGGCATCGACGAAAATCGAATATTAACCGATGGTGCCGGAGAAAGTCAGCCAATTGCCCCAAACGACATCCCTGAAAACAAAGCAAAAAACCGCAGGGTGGAGTTTATCAAACAATAAAAGAAAACAACAATGAGAAATATTTTTGTGATTTTTCTGGCTGTAGCCATTGGATTTGCTGCCTGTAAGAAAGATGATTCGGATCCCGATCCAATTATTCCCAATCCAACCAATACTATATTCAAATTTTTCACCAACGGTGCAGTATGGAATTATGACACTTATGATTCAGATGGTGGTGCACATTTTACACAAAGCATAAGCATAACAAGTATTAATGCGCAGAATTATGCAACCGTAAATCACAATATTGGTGGCTATTATTCATACAACGACGAATGGTATGCCGATAACACAAAGCTTTCGATACTGTGTTCTCAAGCCGGAAATATGATGCTTATTTTTTGCGACGCAGATCCAACCTCAAATGAATACTGGCATTACACATGGACAGACAGTACAGGCACAGTAAAAGATACTTGTCGTATTATGGCATTAAACGAAACGGTGAGTGTGCCGGCCGGATCATTTTCAAATTGTATTAGAATTAGAGAAACTACTAGTGAAGACCCTGTCTTTTATAAAGACTTATGGCTGAATTTAGATTACGGCATAATTAAAACAGAAGGTACAACTGCACAAGACTATCCTACCATTATTTATGAAGACCTCCAAAATCACAATATACAATGAAAAGCTTAATTACTTTTTGTCTTATAATAACCACTTTTTTGGGCTGTGCTCAGGTAGAGCGAAAAAGTCTTTTAAAAATAGAAGCCGGAGAAACACTAATGTTATGGGAAAGTAATATCGGCCTGTCATGTTCAGGCGAAAACATCTGCGTTGTTAGCAAAGCAAGCAAAGACCATTACTATGTTTATCAAAACAATAAAAAAAATGGTCCTTTTCCCAACTCTACAGCAGCTGCAGAAATCTGTAATTCAATTGCTTACGAACAAAAACCGGCTGTTTCATCTCACTATATTAAAGGATTTGTACATCCTGATTATCAAAACAACTTAATGAGTTTTTCTTTCAATAATCAAAGCTATGGTCCTTATACCAGACTTAGTGTAAATATGTCGCCCGATAATAAACACTTTATGGCTGTGGGTGCAAAAAATGGGCAATTCTACTTCATGTCTGATCAAGTAAACGAAATGTCTGTTCCTGGATGGGCAGAATTTTTTCATTGGGATGAATTCGGCAACGGCCTGTGTCTGATAAAAAGTGGATTCGACGACTCTGAAATAATTAATATCGACTTCAGTAATATGACAGAAGCTGAACAAATTGTATATTTGAATGAACTACAAAACAAAATAGACAATAGTGTTTCAGAACTTTATGTGATCAAACTAAGCGGAGATATGTCCGGACCCTTTTCAACTGGAGAAGAATCGAACAATAATCCGGGCTTATCATTAAGCGCTCAAGGACATTGGGTGTTTTCATCAGGAACAAAGCTTATAATCGACGGAATAGAGGTGTATGATTTTCAAGACATGTATTTTGAAAGCAGCCAAGTGTGGTTATCACCTGATACAAAGCAATGGGCCATAAAGTTCTATGAAAAACTGCTCTTTTCAGATGGTAGTGAATATCCTTACCCCACAAGGGTAAATTATTGCAATGAAGACCACTCACACATTGAGTGGATTACGCTGGAAAACGAAAACGAACTGGTACATTACAGCCGCTCATGGTAAAAACCATGCTCTCAACGATTCTATTATGGGCAAAATTATTTTCAATTGAGCAAATCCGCTACGAAAACGAGTTTCCCATTTCATTTTCTGCCGCTTTATCGTATATTAGTTCGCATCCGGATGCTAATATCCGGCTAAAACACAAAGGAATAGATTCCTGTCTGAGCTGGAGTATAGTTTTTTCCGAACTGATTCGCTACGATACCATTCAGGATTATTTTGAGGTTAGTGCGCTTAAAACCCTCTATATTCAATATGGAAAGGATTATGCTGATTTTTCAATCGGGAATTTTAAATGAAACCTTCGTTTGCAGAAGCCATTCAGAAAGAGTGGATAAAAAACAAGTTGCAGCCTTGTCCGGTAATAGACACCAGTGAAACTATTGAAGCACGAAAAGCCATAATAGAGCGACTCGACAGTCATGACGGGCAACTTTTATACCTGATGATGTTTATTGGAATTATGCAAAACCGATTCCCGGATATTACCAATTTAAAAGAAAGGGTTCTACTGTATTCGGCAGCATATAATTCCTCTTTTTTTCACAGTGAGGAAACCATGCGAAAAATTGCTGCGCAGAGTACTTTTCACACCGGAGCAATTCAGTTTCCTTCTGATAAAAATTATTGTTATTCAGATATTGCTTTGTATTATTTTCTGAATTATTCAGGCAACCTGAATTGATCAAGAAAACAAGTGAGTTGCCTGTATTAGGCCCAAGAGAATAGATCCAATAGCTGCGAAAATGCCAATGATGGCAAATTTATTTTTAACATTTACGGCAGAGATACTACATATTATCAAGGCAATAGCGCCCCCAAATAAGGCAAACTCTCCAATTAAAATAACTTTATCAAGCGCTTTTGTGTACACACTCAAATTACTAAGTGAACCCCTCTCTATCATAAGACTATAAATATTCGCTTGGCGAACAAAAATCTGTTGATTAACAAGACCCGCTATTAAAAACAGTATTGCCGTTACAAATCCAATAATTCCAAGTTTTCTCATATTTCAGTTTTTTATTCCATTACCATTAATCCAATCAATTCCACGAGCTCCCGTACGCAACCTTCACCTCCTTTTCGTGTTAGAATTTGCGAACAAACATCTCGAACGGCAGGAACCGCATCTGCGGGGCAGGCAGAAAGACCAACATTTTCCAATACTTCCAAATCGTTTAAGTCATCCCCAATGTACGCAACTTCTGAAAGAGAAATTTTCATTTCAGCACACCACTTGGTAAGAATATCAAGTTTTTCCCCACTTCCAACCCAAACATTTTTAACTCCGAGCATATCAGCACGATACTGAATAAGCTCCAGGTTTTTTCCTGAACTAATAAAAGCCACTTCTATGCCATTTTTAAGTACATTTTTGATGGCCATGCCATCTTTGGTGTTGAATTTTTTGCTTTCCTGTCCACCAGAGCCTACGTACATTCCTCCATCAGTCATAACTCCATCGATATCGAGAGCCAGCATTTTGTACTTAAACGGAACATGAGCACATCCATTTTCAGCAAAAAGACGGGTTAACCCTATTCTAAGTGCTTTTGAAACTCTGATTAACTCTGATGGGAGCAGGCATTTTTCCGCATTCAACGCTTTTCGAATATCACTTACATCAATTCCAACATAAACAGCAAGGTCTTCAGGGGTTAAACCACGATGTTCTAGTGCTTTGGATAGATTCTGGGCGAAAAATTTCATTTTGATAGGTTAATATGTTTATTAGACTATATTGCGCCCAACAGCTTTGGCTATAGGGTGTAGAGATTGGATCAATTCGTTAAATTGCGTGTGATTCAATTGCTGTGAAGCGTCGCTTTTGGCCACAGAAGGATCTGGATGAACTTCTATAAGTAATCCATCAACATTCATTGCCATACATGCTCTTGCCAGATCAGGTACACCATAAGCATACCCCATGGCATGACTTGGATCAAGAATAATTGGCAGATTGGTATTCTCCTTTAAGTAAGCAACACCACAAAGATCTAATGTGAACCGAGATTTGGTTTCAAAAGTGCGGATTCCGCGTTCGCAGAGCATTACATTGGCGTTTCCTCCAGAGAGAATAAACTCAGCAGACTGTACAAACTCTTGTAAAGTTGTGCCAAATCCTCGCTTAAGCAAAATTGGTTTGCGGGCTTTTCCACAGGCACGAAGTATTCCGTGGTCGTACATGGCTTTTGCACCCACCTGAACAACGTCGGCATATTCTATTACAGCATCCACGTGTGTGGAGTCTCTAACTTCAGTAACAATACTAAAACCATACTTCTCGCGCATTTTTGCCAATAGTTTCAGTCCGTCTATACCCATACCCTGAAAACTATAGGGAGAAGTTCTAGGTTTAAAACAACCTGCACGCAAAGACGTAAGTCCGTTTTCCTTTATCAAGGCTGCTGTTTGCTCTATCTGTTCTTCTGATTCAACGCTACAAGGTCCAATGATAACAATGCTTTCATCTTTTCCGGTTGTAAAAGACCCAATATTTACATTGCGGGTTTGAGGCATAAATTTACGTGATGACAATTGCATGTCATTATCGAAAACCCAATGCTGTTCAATTTGCTCATAACCTGTCTCTTCAATTTCTTTTAATGAAGAAGAGCTTACCAAAAGATTTCTATTACGGTCTGTAACAATAATGGCATTATACTTTTCAGCCAGAGCATTTATTTCGTTTTCTGAAAGATTCCTTTTAACTTCAATAATCATAATTCACCTCTGATTAAGTTGTTGAACTTAAGCGTGCCACAAAGTAAGCCATTTTCGTCTATAACTGGTAAAAAGAGGATCGGAAATGACAAACTTTTAATATAGCTCATCATATCGCTCACAGAATCGCTACGTTTTACAATAGCAGGCTTGGGGTTCATGATTTCATCAAGTGCAATATTTTGGGGCGTGTCAAGTTTACGAATTAATGCCCGACGAATATCAGCGTTGGAAATTATTCCCAACAAGAACCCTTCCTCATCAACGATATTGACAAAGCCCATTCCGTACTTCTCAACCGTTTTCAACATGCTCATCATCTCAAATTCCGATGCTTTCAAGACAGGAATTTCATCGTTGTCGAGCATAAAATCTTCAATCTTAAAAGAACTTCCTTCTGCATCAGATCTGAGTTTCATCATAGCAGAACCTATAAATTCCTGTCGCAAAAGATATGAGCCCACAACAGAAAGATACACCCCCATATTTCTCAAAATGAAAGACAGATCGGCATTGATTCCGCCATCAACATGGATGTGCTTTTTAGGATATTTGCTGCGAAAAGCTCTTATTTTTCTGAAATTTTGCTTTTGAAACGGCTGTCCGCTTACACCCGGGGTAGTAGCCATAAACAGAATATGATTTACTTTTTCTGCATAGAAATCGAATACAGAAATATCGGTCTCTGTTACAATGGCAATACCACATTCACAGTTCAAATCGCTTGGAATTTCTATTGGTTTTTTCAGCATTTCAAACTGAAAAGTAACCGATGCTATACCTGATTTTCGAATTAAATCGAAATAGTTTTCAGGATTTGGGGTAATAAGATGTAAATCTATTGGGGTATTCGATAATTCTCTGATTTTCTGAATATCACTAAAAACCGATGGATCATCGTTACAATCAATGTGAAAAAAATCGCTTTGATAAGCATCAAGTTCCCGAAGCAGAGTACTAAATTCGGCATCTTTCGCAGAATATATGGAAGCTGAGATTTTCATATTATCATTCGCAAAGGCAAATGTAGTGATTTTTACTGAAGGTTTTCAATGCACGTCTCTTGAAATTAAACTCAGGTTTATGACATTCTTTATGTATTCTTACATCTTTTCCGCTTCACAAAAATCAAATTAATGTATCTTAGTTCAAAATTCTACATATGAAAGTCGTAATTATTCTGCTTTTCTCAATAATAGCTATCGCTGCTCATGGTCAATTGCAAACCAGTAGCACAAAAGGATATTCACAAAAACTAACAAAACAAAGTCGGTATTCCAAAACAGACTATAATCCAATCCTTATCCACAGACCTTTGAATCCGCAAAATGAAACGATCTTACTTGAGCAGCAAAAACCTGCCAATGATTTTTCACAGGCAAAAAGTCATTTCAAAACATCGGAAGAGATTGAATTGCCATTGATTCAGTATGGTTTTGAAGATGCTTATGATAATAACTGGATTCCAAACGACAATTCCATGGCTATTTCCAATGACGGATTCATGGTAACGATGCGCAACTCAATGATCAGTTTTTATGACCCTTCACATCAATTAATTCAAACACAAACACTCAATGCCTTTACCGATTCACTTGGGCTGCCGCAAACAAAATTTGATCCGAGGGTAATGTATGATCAGAATGAAGACCGTTTTGTAACCGTTATGCTTGGCGGTTATTATCATAATACAAGCCAGGTCGTAATCGGTTTTTCTTCTACATCAAACCCACAGGACGAATGGTACTTTTACAATGTTCCCGGAAATTTTCTAAATGACAGCAGTTGGTCTGATTTTCCAAGTATCGCACTTAGCAACGAAGAGTTGTTTATTACCATAACAAATTTCGATGATTATTTAACTTCCTCGTATTGGAAATTTACCGGTTGCCGTATTATTCAAATGAATAAAATGCAGGGTTATAATGGCGATTCGATTGTTGATTTTAATTACCATCTTGTGAATCCGGGATTTGGAGTACCTATTCCCAGCGATGTGTATTATTACAATGTTATTCCGGTAAAAAGTGCTGATACTTTGATTGGGCCAGATATGTATTTTGTTTCTACTCTCGATTGCCCGGCTCCCGATACTGCAGGTCAATTTGATCCCAACGACACGGTGTTTCTGGTTAAATTCAATGGAAACCAATATGATGCAGGCTTTAATATTGAATCGCATTATTTACAATCACCGTTCAATTATGGCATTAGCGGCAGTACGCCCCAACCCCAAAACCAGGCATTAAAAACCAATTATAATACGGTAAAAGACGCCATATTTTTCAATAATAAAATTCATTTTCTGTTAAACAGCATTGATTATTCCAACGATCAGGCAGGTGTGTATCATGGCATTATTGAGGATCCGGACGGAACACGATTATTAAGTGCAATAATGCTCAGTTATGACAGTATTGGCATTGCCTATCCTGCTATGGCCTGGGCCGGAACTAGTGTAGCAGACGAGAAGTTCATCATTGGTTTCAATTATACTTCTTCCGTTCTTTATCCGGGGAATGCCTGTATTGTTTATGATAACGGGTCTTACTCAAATATGAAGGTTTTGAAAGAAGGACAATCTGTTATGAATCTGACATCTTCAAATGCTGAACGCTGGGGTGATTACACATGCATGCAAAGAAAGCACAATGAACCGGAATTTATATTCTATGCAGGCTCTTTTGGCATGTCGAATGATACGAGAACATGGATCAGTAAAATCACATTGGATACTGCTTATTTGAGCATCAATGAGTTTACGGACTTTGAAGCAAAAATTTATCCGGTTCCAGCTTCAGAAAGGGTGCAAGTACTGTTTGAAACCGCTGATCCGCAACAATGTGTTTTCACTATTTATTCAATAGACGGAGCGCTTGTTGGCGAGGTACTAACCCAAAGGGTAAAAGCAGGTAAAAACGAAATTTCATTTGATATATCAACCCTCAAAAACAGAGTATATATACTGGTAATATCTGGAAGCAAAGGGTATACTTTTTCCAAAAAGTTTTTAGTTTCACATTAGATCTTACCGGTATTTTGCTCTGTTATTTATTCTGCTTTTTGAATTGCAATGGGGTCATTCCAACCAGTTTCTTAAAAACCGGATAGAATACGTTGCGACTCTTAAACCCAACACTACTTGCTATTCCCTCAATAGATAAATTATCATACTCCGAATCAAGAAGCATCCTTTTTGCTTCTTCAACCCGGTATCGGTTAATAAACATAAAGAAATTTGCTTCAAAAACATCATTTATTATATGCGAAACATAATTTTTGTGCATATCAAGCCTTTTTGATAAGTCGTAAAGAGATAGATCCGGCTGAAGAAATAATTTTTCTTCTGACATGATAATTTTTATTCTGTTTGCAGTGGCTATTTTAAGCTCGTCAGAAATTGGCTTTGTTTTTTTGGTGTTCTCGATTAATTGCGGCTCTTCATTTTGCAATATTTGTTTATCCTTATCGTAGATTTCTCTTTGCCTTAAGCCCATTACCCCGACAAACAAAACAATAGCAAGCTTAACAAGATAATAGACTGTTTCAGAAACCCATACTTTTGGCAGAATAAACACAATAAATTCATATGCATGCTGTGCAAGAATAAAATACACGAATATTAGAAGCCAGTTCAATGAAATTTTTTCTTTGTAAGAATAAGTATCCTTTACGGTGCTTCTATGCTTTATTAACTGAAACAAGTTAACACCTGAATAAGCAAAAGCCTGAGCAAACAAAACTATAGTTGTTATTAAAAAATACAGTTTAATATTTTCGTAATAGACACCTTCTTTTAATTTCTGCAAAATAATTAATGATCTTTCTTCAGAAGGCATACTAAATAATATAATTACACCTATAAATAACGCTAATACACCCGGAATGAAATGCAGAAAAGAGTGTTTTGTAATGGTGTATTTTTCAGTAGCCATATATCTGACATAGAGATATAGTATTGGCATAGGGATCAATGTCAGAAAGGGAACTAAATAATAAAAAGCTGGTCTGAATGCCTCAAACCCAAAATAAAACATATTTACATTGAGGAAATACTCAAAAAATGTAAAAAACATAAAAAAACCAAGAATACTTGTAGATTTCCTGCCGGTATAAAAAAACAAGACAGAAAACACATATGCGTGAACAACTGCAAAAACAATTAGTATCTGATCGAATGCTGTCATATTGAATTCTATTGAAACAAATATATTGCTTTTTTACTTTCGTTTGTTTTATCTTTGTATTGAAGTAGAAAAAATGAAAAAAAGAATTCTTATTTCTCTTGCAGTTTTTTCAATTTTCATTCTTTCTTCCTGCGAAGGAGAAACCCGATATAATTGGTATCTTGATAATCAATCTTCATCAGCTATTAACTTAGATTGCCTAAACTATTATTCCAAAGACACTCTTGTTCAGAACATTAATCCTGGCGAGCGCTTTCCACTTGAGCATTCTGAAGACATGGGTGGTGATGCCTCGGCGTTAAAATCTTTAACACAGTTTCCATACATGAGTATCATTAATGAATCAGGCGATACCTTACAAAAGGACTACTCCCAACTTGGCAATTGGGAATATACAATTGAGAAAGTGAAAAAACACCCAGCAATTTACGAACATGAATATAGTTTTGTGATAAATGATGGGGATTTCTAAACTTTTTATACTAGAAATACTATGAAAAACGAAATTCAAAATTGGCTCAATATTATTGAAAGTTTGGATGGAATTGCTCCTCCTGAAGTGAAAGCTTTTTATTTCGGAATTTTCGAAAGCACCGAGGGTCTGCTCATGTATCTCGCTGGCTCTTTTGAATATAATGAACAAACTGATGATTGGGCTAATCTTGAAGCCCCCGACAAAGCCTACCGTTATATTGGACTACCTGATGATTTTCAGGAAGAATCCCCAGAAATTATTCTTAATGAAGTTGCTGCTGTGCTTTCAGAAATGGAAGAAGATGGCCTATTCAAAAAAGGCATCCTGAAAAATGCAGAAGCCATTTGCTGTGGGTTTGATGGTGGAAGGTTGGTGAAAGTGCGGTAAATTGAAGTGAGAAGTGAAATTTGAGAAATTAGAATTGAGATTTGTGTTAAATTATCATTTATTCGGTTATTTTCCGAACTTTTGTATTATTTTTGCGTATAAGAAATGAGATTACTTGGTAAACCAAAACTTGAAAAACTCAAGAGAAAAAACAAAGGAAACAAAAAGTTGATTGACTCAATTGAGCGTTTAATAATTGATATAGAAGAAAATAATTGGTCAAATCAGCTTGAAGTAAAAGAAAGCAGACCTGATGCAGATTGTATACACAGTGACGGGTTTTATTTTTTCAATATAAATGTGCACCGAACAATTATATTAATTGAGTTTGATGATGGTGAAGCAACCGTAGTCTGGGTTGGAACTCATAGTCAATATGAAACAACCTTTAAAAACAATAAAGCCATTATTGAAAAGTGGCTAAGAGCAAATGAATACATAGATTGAAATGAACACACAGTTTGATATAGAAAAAGTGCTGGGAAGCGGAAAAATTCAAAGCGAACTTGAATATGAAAGGGCATTAATTGCCGACCGCAAATTGAGAACACTCAGCAGAGAGAACACGCGGCTTAAGCCTTTGCGAAAAAAACTTCGCGACTTGATTGAAAAATATGAAAACAAAAACTGGTCGTCACAATCTAATATTGATGAAGAAAAAGTTCATGAAAACGATCTTGCCGAGCTTATTGCAGAAAAAGAGAGACAATTTATTCAGAAAAGAAAAGAATTAATAAGAGCAAAGCTCAAAAAGACCGGAATCACGCAGCAAGAACTGGGTATTATTCTTGATCACAGCAGCAAAACCTATATGTCTGAACTCATGAACGGACTTTCTCCGTTTACATTGAATGATCTTATCATCATTCACCGACTGCTTAAAATTGAGTTACAATATCTAATTCCCACCACTCTGCCCCAAAAACAACGCCTCAAAATAAAATCGTCCATTGAAAAAATTGGTGCAAACAAACTAAAACTTAGTGCCACTGATTTTGACTTGGCGGTGTGACGAATATAGAATACAATTATGAAAAACCTCCTTATTTTATCACTTTTAATCATTTTTGCGGAAATGGCTGCTTTTTCGCAGATTAACAATTTCTATTGCTAATACAATTTAGAATCTAATCTACCACCCCGAAGAAATTCCGAAATAACTCAAACAGCCGGACGCACTAAGGTCAGCCCCATTATTAGCACTCCCGGCTGACGCAGAGAGGTCCGCCATACTTCTCGAATCTAAATTTATTCCCTCACTCCCACACTCTTGCTCACACTATTCCTCGTCCCACTCAATAATAAATTTCGTTTCCTGTTTTTTAGGTTCCTCAATATCTTTAAGGGTTGAATCCTTTTTGAAAAAGCCGAACTCATCATTCAGGATTTTCTTAATCACTTTTTTCTCTTCCTGAATATCTTCTTTGACCTTTTCTTTAATCGCCTGTTTATCAAGTCTTTTATAATGTGGATCATCCACGGTGCCGGTTACTAAAATAAATATAGTTGGATCGCCAATGCCGTCATCTTCTACATAGCCATATTCGCTTTCCGGCCCATCATTTTCATTCTGATTATTCTTCAAATCAGAAAATTTAATTTCCAAGTGGTAATCAATCACATTGTCGAAAGTATGTGTCCCAGAGAGCTTCAAGTTCATTGCTGAAGACTTAATTTCCATTTTCGGAATGCTTATTTTCTCGTTTTGAATACTGATGGTGTTTCGCAAACGATCGAATTCGATATGGCTAAAATCGCGGTTTTTCAGAACCTGTTTTAACCCGTTCAATGGTTCATACCCGACCAGTTCTCCATCTAAAACTTCAACTTCAGCCACGGCAGTTATGCTTTCGCGCTTTATTTCAAGCTTTCTGGAAAATACTGCACTGAATTGCAAATGCGTATTGGTAATTCCTCGAATATTTTCGCTTGTTAGACTGGTCTGTCCAAATTCATCAAAGGCAATCAGTGCTTCGCGAATATCTAAATGGTCGAAATCGGCATCACAGCTCACATTTACTTTGCCCGGAAGGGATGCATCTACCAAGCCTGATGCGAAAATACTTCCGCCCAGTGTATTGGCTTTAATTCGATCTACATAAAGTTTCTGATCCTTAAACTGCACACTGGCATGCACATTTGATGCTCCAAATTTCTTGTATTCAAGATGATCAGCATCAAGTGTGATGGTGGCCAGAATATTATCGGGGAGTTTAATTTCTACATCACCACTGCTTTGTGAAGAACCCTGCGATGAAAAAATATCATACACATCCAAATGCTTGCTGTGAATTTTTCCACCAATTTTCAAACGTTGATCCGGTAAAAAGAAGAAAGGAATAAAATCGCGAAACCAGCCTTCTGCTTCAATATCGCTTTTACCGTAAATGGCTGAAAAACTAATAATTTCAAGATCTCGATTGGAAAACATGGCCTCACTCTGTATGTTCTGAAGTGCATAATTCGATCCCACCCACTCCAGCTCGGCATCTTGCAGAAGCACATCGCCAGCACTTTTACTATTGATGAAATCCTGCATGGTAATATTCTCCGGATCCTTGATTTTGCCTTCAAAACTGACATCAAAAGTGAGTAAGCCTTTCATGGTTTTTATCATTGGCGGCTCCGCCCATTCTTTCAGTTTTTCAAGCGATAATTCCCCGCTCAACTGCAGCTTTGTTTCCGGACTCTTCAGGTTTTTCATCATGAAGCGACCTTCCAGTTTTTTGCCATCAAGCATTGCCGTGAAATCGTTAATCTTTACGGTATAAAGTGTGGGTTTGCTGATATCTGGCGCAGAAAAATACGCATTGAATGAAATGTTTTCAAGACTCAATTTGTTTTCTGTCCGCTCCAGCGCCCCACCACTTAGAAATGCCTGAACATCGACTGCCAAAGCCTCGCCTGATGAGTATTTGCCATAGACGCGTGTTTTAAAATTGATGGAGCCCTGCTGTTTGAAATCGGCAAAATAATTCTGCAATCGTTCTGGCAAAAGGCTTATCATATCTTTCATGGCAAGTTCCTGAGCCTCCACACTGATATCGACCGTTTCAACAGAATCGCCATAATCAACCCGGCCATGGGTTTTAAAATTCACCTCATCTAAATTAATATCGGCATTGTTGAATTCAACAAAATTCTGAGTGGTATTTACGTCGAGTAATGCATCTATAGACGCTTCGCGCCCCGGGGCAAAATACATACCTTCGGTATACAGTGTGTCAACCCTGACTGAACCACTGGCGCTTAGTTGGAAAACATCTTCACTAAACTCACCGCTAGCCAACATATCATGAACATAAAAGCTGTATTGCTGGTCTTCTTCAAGATCGAGAAAAGTGAAGCCCATGTTTTTCACTTCAATATGTCGCAAGTCATACTCTGCAGCTTCAATGTTTTGAACAGCAGTTGTGTCCTCTTTCAGAAAATGGTAATTATCGCTGCCATCTTCGTAGCGTTTCATAATAAACGCACCTTCAGAAAGGTAAATCTTTCGAATATTGTATTCACCAAAGATAATAGAAAAAAGGTTGAATTCCAACGCAGCTTCTTTAGCATCAAACAAGTGGCCTTCTTTTTCTGGTGTGGCATCGAGCGCTACAAGGTCTTCAAAAACGACAGAAATATTGGGGAAATCGTAGAAAAGAGAAACGCGGATATCCACAACCTGAATTTCTGTATTTAAGTCCTGATTGATGCGTTCTATAACTTTTTGCTCAATTTTATCGCTGAAAATATACACCAATAAAGCGGCGATAAGCACAAGTGAAACCAGACTGATGGCAGTCCACATCAGACTTTTCAGCACAATTCGTAATGCTTTTCTCTTCTTTTTCTCCTGGCTCATAGTCAATTAACGAAAACCACTTCTGTTTTATTTCTTTTATTCCTTCCTGAAACTATCCCAGCCTTGTGCTTTAAGAGGAATACTTTGCCCGGCTTTATTGATCAGGTTTATCCCGTCTTTTTTATCAGAGATATGTCCGATAATGATAATTTGATGTAATTCTTTCACCTTTTCATAATCATCAAGGCTAAGCGTAAACAACAATTCATAATCCTCACCACCGTTTAATGCCGGCATAACAGGTGTAATTTCAAATTCCTCTGCAACCTGTGCTGTTTGAATATCTATGGGTAGTTTCTCCTCGTAAATGCTACACCCACAATCGCTGTTTTTGCAAATATGGAAAAGCTCAGAGGCCAGTCCATCGCTAATATCGATCATAGATGTTGGCGTAATTTTCTTTTCTTTGAAAAGTTCAACCATATCCACACGAGCTTTTGGTTTTAATTGGCTTCCAATAACAACCTCATAATTATCCAAATCGGGTTGAAAATTAGGATTGGCTTCAAAAGTTTTCTTTTCTCTCTGCAAAATAAGTAGGCCTGAATATGCAGACCCCAAGTCGCCGCTAACGCAGACCAAATCATTCTCTTTCGCGCCACTGCGATACACAATATCGTCATTTTTGGCGGAACCAATAACGGTTATGGAAATTGCAAGTCCGGCAGCACTACTACTGGTATCACCCCCAATTAAATCAATCTTATATTGTTCGCAGGCTGCACGAATTCCGGTATAAATTTCTTCAAGCGCTTCCAGTGGAAACCTGTTGGAAACACCAATGCTAACCAGAATTTGTCTTGGAATAGCATTCATGGCGGCAATATCGCTCAGGTTCACAATTACTGCCTTATATCCTAAGTGGCTCAGGGGCATCCAAGATAAATCGAAATGAATTCCTTCAAGTAAGAGATCTGTAGATATTAGGGTTTGCTCATCCTTAGGAAATTCAATCACAGCCGCGTCGTCGCCAATGGCTTTTTTTGTGGCTTCGTGGTGAATTGGAAACTCAGAAGTAAGATGGTCAATCAGACCAAATTCTCCCAGAGCGCTTATTTCAGTACGTTTTGGTTCTGTATTTTCGGGCATAGAGATTTGCTTTGCTGCAAAACTATGTCAATTTTCGGCTTTGTCAAAGGGGAAATGGGGAAAAGTTTTGGCAATGCTTTGTTAATAAATCTTTATTAGACGCTGATAGACGCGGGAAAATGAAAAAACGGATTTACGCAGATTATTT
>JAFGWG010000219.1 GCA_016937255.1 Bacteroidales bacterium | reverse complement strand
TTTATATAATTATGGATTATTGTTACCTTTGAAATGAGCTATCCCGGAGGGATTTAGTTCAACACATGGTATAGTGCATGCGGGTTTCAGAGGTTTTCGAAGGTTTGTGGCTCGTAAAAAAAGTCGGTGTAAACTGATAGGAAATCACTTCGTAATCCCGCACGACACCATACCATCAACCGTTCTGGCGTAATGCGAAGAAACGACACAGCTTTGAATATGAGACGATTAAAACTGACAATATTAATATCTTTAGTAAGTTCGATAGTTTTCGGACAAGGATATGACTACCATTTCAAACAGGCGATAGACGAAATAACAGATATGCTTGAAGATAGGAAACCTATTGATTTTAAACGGGCTGTATTCCTGACTGAAAATACTTACTATAACGGACAACTTGACTATACTGAATTTTGTAACCAACTTGACCAGATTACTGCAAAACTGACTCAAATGATTACCAATAAAGGGCTTCAAGGATACAAGACGGCAGGGAATTGGGCAATTTTCAGTTATATGACAGAGACAATTCCTGAAAATAACTTTCAACCAATGCAATATGACTTTGAGAACTTTATGGGCGAGGACGATTATGAGAGTTTCATGGTTTCTAGCCTACTGACAACTAAAAAAGGGAATTGCCATTCATTGCCTTATTTGTACAAGATATTGGCAGACGAAGTTAATGTTGAAGCCTTTGTTGCAACCGCTCCTATGCATGTGTATATAAAACATAAAGACGAGCAAGGAAAATGGTGGAATCTTGAATTAACAAGTGGAACATTTTCACGAACAAGTTTTATCATTGAATCCTTTAACGTTTCTGATGCAGGAATGGAAAGTGGTCTATACATGAAGCCTCTTGATGGAAAGGAACTACTCGTACTTTGTCTTAGTGACTTAATGGATTACTATGAGAAAAAAACAGGGAAGTATTATGGAGAGTTGGTGCAAAAAGGCTGTGATATTGGACTCAAATATTGCAAAGCAAGTTTGCTTCAATTATGGAAATTTGACGAAATAAAATACAGGCTTGATAAAAGAATGCAAATTTTTGGATTTACAAACTATAATGAGATAAATGATAATTCAGAGCTAGTTTCCTTATTTGAAGAGGTGAAGTCAATTGAACAATATATCAAGGATATGGGATATTCAAGCCTAACTCCTCAGCAATACAAAGAAAAAGTAGAAGAAATAGAAAATGGTAAATATTCACAAACTAAAAATTGATAAGCAATGAGAAATTTTACACTAAAAAAAATGTTAGTAGCAGTTGCTTTCGCAACCGCTACTAATATTTGTTTTGCTCAGACTCCTTTTGACAGTTTTGCTCCTCCAAAAGAAGAAAAACCAATGTTAATGTTGCCTGAAGCTAAATATCGAATTCAGAATGAAGATTCAGTTGGTGTTTATATGTATGCTGACTTTGATATTGAAGAGCGTTCATTATCTTATTTCGACAAAAACGACTCTTTAGCAAAAAAAGTGTTTTTATGCTATTACAACAGTAAATGGTGGAGTGTTGACCCAAGGGCAGAAAAGTATGTGAGTTTGAGTCCATATAATTTTTGCATGAATAATCCAATTTTATATATTGACCCCAATGGAGATACAACTCGTGTTTCTACAAATGATGGTACGTTTTTATTTTCATTAAATGATGGTAGTGAAGACATGACAAATATAACGGCAAAACAACTTTATGCTCAGAAAACACAATGGTTTGAACCAGGTGCAGACAACTATATGGCATTAATAGAAACGAATCCTGAAATTGGCAAATTGTCGCAATTAAAGCATTTTACATGGAATGAAGTTGCAGAATTTGCGGAACAAGATAGATGGATGCTTTCATATCAACAAGGATGGTCAGGTGATTGGAAACAGGTTGAAGAAGGTGCAGATGGTTATTTAATGGTTACTGTGGATAGTCGTCCATATTGGGCAGATGCGGTTGGACAAATTCCTTTTGCAGTAGACTATTTCACTGACAAATTAGCAGAAACAGGAGATTATTCAGGTTCTATTTCATCAACTATCCAAAGCGGACAAAAATATGGAGAGGGAAAACTTATTGGTGGATCCCCAGACATGTCTAATACATATGATAATTATTTCATATTAAGAGCTGCAAATTGGGCTGCTCGACGATATAGTTATCAAAATGGTAAATTACAGAATACAGGGTATAATCCAGCAATGCTTGCATTTCCTGTTACACCTTCTTTAAGAAATACATATTTAAAACAGTAGGTATGGTTTCTATAATAAAGAAAATAATAGTCCCCTTTGTATTTAATATTATTATTGGTTTTGCTGTATATTATATCACTTCATTTTTCTTTAAGAATGTAAGAACCAATTTGAATTGGGGTATCACCTTACAATTTGCTTTTATTTTGTATGGTTGCTTGTCGTTGGTTCTTGCATTATTATTCCATAAAATAAAAAAGAATAAAACTCTTTATTGGATTTACATTATCGCATATCTAATGTTCTGTATAGTTTATATTAACAATATTTCGATTTCCCCATATAGGCTAATACTTCTGTATTTAAGTGTTGGTATCGGTTGGATAATTCCAATTTTGATATGGAAAAAGAATGCACATACGCCTAATCGACTAGACTGCCGATAGGCAATTAGCCTATCGGAAAGCCTGTCACACCACCCAGCGTACGGGTCTCGTACTGGGCGGTTCCAT
>JAFGWG010000218.1 GCA_016937255.1 Bacteroidales bacterium | reverse complement strand
CTTCAATGTCGGCATTGCGTTTATTGTTAAGCCGACGCTTGAATGTTGGCAAACGATTAGTATATGAAAAGTTGGCGATTGTGGGTTACAAACTTATTGAACCGTTACGATTTATCTAATAAAGACTTGAAGGAATAAACAATAGCTATATAGCATATTAGGTGCTAATTTCATTTGCAATTATAGGCATCCAAATATTGTTTTTCAAAATTCAAGTATAAGGATTTCAGAATATTAGTATTTCCTTCATAATATGCAGAGTTTTCTTTCTCCATCTTCATATAATACTTATACAACTTATCTTTATCTCTCTTCAAAAAAGCCATTGTGCCTTTGTAATAGTATCTCCAGTATTTATCAAATAATAGGTCTACGATATTTGTAGATTTCCTAATGTAAATAATAGCTGTATCATAATCATTTTTAAAAGCATATAGTTGTCCTAAATGCCAGTAATCTCTATGCTTTGTTTTTTTGTCTCCTAAGTTTATTTGTTTTTTAAGTTCAAAAATTGCTTCATCATAATGTCCTTCTTGAGATAGAATCTCCCATTTTTGCAAAACTTTAGCTTTGCAGGACGATTCTGTCCTGTTTATCTGTGCATGAGAAAGAATAAGAATGAAGAGTGTCAAAACAAAGCAAAAGGTCTTTTTCATGACAATTCAATTAAGAATCAAATATAGGAAAATGCTGGCAAAACGTGTGTTTTTGATTTGCGAGATGGAAGTGATGGATTGCGGGAAATTATTAGCATCAAAACCATTTATTTCAACTTCAAGCTCAATTCGCGACGTGTGGCTTTAGCTTTTTTTTTACAAAAAGCTTATTCCCGTCTAATTTGCTCTTCCAAATTGATTTCTTTTCCTGACAAGTAGCGGTGGTAGCTGATTAGTATGATCCACGAAATATCGTCGGGGTGAAAAACACCCAAATCATTAAAATAAGTAGAGAGACGGGAGCCGCCCCATAATTGCCAATTGTTTCGTATCCACCGGCCAAGGCCAAAATGTGCGCGGGAAGCAAATGTTTTTTCATCCATAATGATGAGTTCAGCCCTGATTGAATCATCAAATATTCGGTCGAGTTCTCTGAAGCAATCTTCGAGATCTTTTGGAATATAAAAGCCGTATAAAGTGTCGAGGGTGAATCTATTTTCATGCTGATAATCAATCCAGTCTTGTTTTTCCAGATATGGCTTTAATATTTTCTCTTCATCGAAAGAACCGTATAAGATGGTGTGTTTGAATGCAATGAGCACAACAGAACATCTATAATCAAAACAGTTGATGCCTGCTTTTTTAAGATACCTATTCAGTTTGGTTCTTTTCTGGTCAGCACTAATCCAATGAAATACTTCCTCAAAATAATCGCCATTGGGATAGCAAAGCAAATATAGACTATCGTCAGCAGTTGATTTGACCAGCTCTTTAATATTGTTGGGTGTTTCGTTTATTAGAATTTCCGAAGCAGACTTAAGATTTTTGGGATTACTTTTTTTCTGCGCATAAATAGCACTAAGTGATAGTGATAAAAAGATTGTAAGAAATAGCTTAGCTTTCACAACTTGGAAATTTTCTACAAAATAAGATGAAAAAATTGAGCCAAATTCATAATTTACTCTGCTTCCTGCACATAACCATGAAACGGCAAAACCTTTTCACCATCGGGCATTTCATTGAAAGCTTTATAAAAGACATATTTTTTATTATCGGTAATTCCGTTGATATAATTGTCAATAACGCTGTGGATCTTGTCATTTTCAATCTTTCCCTGAATAGTATCATCGATATTCACTTCTGTGAAATACTCTATCATGGGGAATATGCCTTCATCAATAATTTGAGGATAAATGCTAACAATCTGGGGTTTTGTTTCCAATTCTGACAATGGAAGCGGAAAACTCATGGTTTTTTCAATAGCATCGACAATCTTATTGGTAAACTTATGCATTTCTGTTTCAGATAGATACAGCAAATAATCTCCACTAGGGTAAATTATTTCCATACAAATCATCATATCTACAAAGGCATCCATAATAAGTCCATAATCGTATTTTTCTCTTGCAGAAGCCAAATAATCATTAGCTGTTTTACCATGAATAGCGAATAAGCCAAAATACAGGAAATTAATTTTCCATTCATCGCCATATTTTCCATACACAATGCTAAGAAGGATATCATTATATCCATCTTTCAGTTTCAAAAGACTTACAAAGGTTTCTTTGTTATTTGCTGTAAAAATGAACCTGTAATCTTTAGTGCTGTCGGTACCAGATTGAAGAATGCAATCATTTCCACTTGAAAAATTGGTAATATAAAACTGGTTCAATATTTCAAATTCATTGCTTTGAATATAGGGGCTGACCTGAGTAATGAGATTTACGAAACTATCTTTTTTTTCTGAAAGTAGATCTTCAGAAGAGAGGGTAAGAATCAAATCAATATCGTTTGATACTACAGCATCAATAATTTTTTGATCGAGTACAGCGATTTCATCTCGTATAGACTGACTGATATTCTCGTCTTGATAGGTTTCGGAAGAATTGCAGGCTGCTAATAATATCAGAGCCAATAGCGGACGAAATATTTTTCTTTTCATAGGTGAAAATTAGCGTTGCCAAGGTACAAAATAATTAAAATAAAAGCATCCAAAATTTGATGAGTGAAAGTGGAAGCAATAGGGGATTATCGAAAATGAAAAAATATATTTTTCGTCACTCAGAGCTTTGTCGAAAAGTGACAGAGAGTAATTTGCAGAAATGTTTCGGCGTAGCTTAGCATGATGGTTAATAATGAAAAACATCTTGTAGGGAGTTCCCAAAAACAAACTCAGGTTAATTGCTAAATAATTAAGTAGTTTAGTATGCAATCCGCACAACGGGTTAAATTTTATATATTTGTACAAAACCATTAATCAATAAATATGAAAAAGAACTTTTTACGAGTATTGTTTATTCTATTTGTGTCGCTAAGTGTAAGCACATGGGTAGGATGTGGAAACTCATCGAATAATAGCGATGATGCTGAGCTTAGTGATGCTGAGTATTATGAGGATGATAATAATGAGAGTGAAGAATATGATGCTCGAATTATTGAAATTAGTGGAGAATTTGATGATGACTTATACGTGTGTGAAAGTGGTGGATTTAAGATTAAATTTCCTGAAGCGCCTGAGGTTCCCTGGGATATTGTTGAAACCGATGTAGGGGACATAGATCTTTATTCATATCTTTATGAACTAAGTGATGCTGAAGCATATATGGTGGCGGTTGGAGATTATCCAGATGAGCTACTTGACAAAGAAAACCCATACGAACTGCTGGTTTCATCTCGTGAAGTAGCCCTAGAAGACATGGATGCTTTGATAGAAGATGAAAAGCAATTTGAGGTGAATGGATTTCCGGCAGTAAGAACTTATGCTATTGGGCAAACTGATAACATGTATATTGTGTATCAATCTGCTATTGCAAATAATAGATTATTTCAAATTATGATGGCTCGCGAAGCTGCTTATCCATCAACTGAGAATGTGAGTTCATTCTTAGATTCATTTGAAATTACAATGAAGAAATAAAAAAAAATTTAAGCAAAAAAGGCAGATTTAATATGGTCTGCCTTTTTTTATATGATTGCATGAAATTTATAATTTGCCGTTATAATCTTTTAGTAATAATACAACTTCATCATAGCTATCCATTGGCAGCATAGGACTCATGTCGAAATAGAGCTTATGACTTACCAGTTGTTTACCTTTGATTTCTTTGATTTGTGGATCCAGATATACAATCGCTTTTGGAGGGTAGGATTTTAGCAGGGTGCCATTCCAAACCAATTTAAATGAAATATCGCTTTTTTCACCATAATAAGAAACCCTTGCAAAAAGCACATTGTCAATTAGTGCTGCTGTATCTATTGTAAATTCAAGGGTTGAATCAATTGAAGGATTACCAAAACTCTTTGTTATTTCAATTTCAGTTCGTTCCTGAGATTTTTCAATTGGTTCTTTGGGTCTGAACGGGCATTTACATGAAGAAACCAATACCATAATAATTATTGCAAGTGCCGAAAAGAATTTGATACGCTTCATAATTGTATTTATTTGATCTTCGCAAAGATAATGCCTTTTGGTAATGTGTTAATGTGCTAATTTGTTAATTGGTCAATTATCTACTGTGTGATGTCCTTATAACGATTAGTAAAAATCAAATAAAAATTCATTCCGCTCGTTATCCATTCGCTAATTGGCTTTTTCTTAACTTTGCCCATGGTGAGTGAGCCTAAAAAACATATACTGCTATTGCCTGCATGGTATCCGTCTGAAGAAGATCCCATGTTTGGATTATTTGTGCAGAATTACGCAGCTATGCTGAGTTCTGAGTATCTGGTTACGGTATTGTTTTACAATAGTAAAGCCACAAAAGGACGAGAGAAAAGTATTAATATTCAGTCTCATAGGGGATTTAATGAAATTGGAATTCATTATTATTCTTCCAATAAATTTCTTCGCATAATTGGGCTTTTTACAGGAATGCACAAAGCCTATAAAATTGTAAGAAAACGATTTGGAAAACCTGATTTGGTGCATGTTCAGATTCTTACACGAATGGCTGTTTTTGCTCGTATTATAAATATTCGTTTTGGAATTCCTTATGTAATTACCGAACATTGGTCGCGCTATCTTCCTGAACACAAGTCTTATAAAGGATGGTTAAGAAAGAAAATTACTAAAAGGGTTTGTCGTAAATCTAATGGAATGTCGGCGGTAAGTCAATATCTTGCCAATGCAATGCAGAATGAAGGACTACGGCATGCACAGCCATATCATATTCTGTATAATGTTGTTGATACCGATTTATTCAAATTGAAGCACAATATTTCAGACAGGAGAATAAAACAGGTTATCCATGTGAGTTGTTTCGAAAATAAATCGAAAAACTTAACCGGAATGCTCGATGCGTTGGCTTTGGTGAAGGAAAAACGTAGTGATTTTAAGCTTGTTCTTGCCGGAACCGGAGACGATTTTGATATGATATGCCAATATGCGGAAGACCTAAAACTTTTAGACTGTGTAGAATTTCCTGGGCTCATCAGTGCTGAAGAAGTAGCCAATTATATGCGAGAAAGTGATTTCTACATACAAAGTTCTCATTATGAAACCTTATCGGTTGTTATTGCCGAAGCCTTATGCTGTGGTTTGCCTGTGCTTAGCACGGCGGTAGGGGCAATTCCCGAAATTGTGGATGAAACCAATGGAATGCTTGTTCCCGATAATGCCACCAAAGAACTGGCTGCAGCATTTGATCTTATGCTGGATTCATACATTGGTTATTCTGCTGAAAAAATTAGAGAAAACGCTCTGAAAAAGTTTTCTGCAGAAGCAGTTCGCACACGTTTTAATAATTTTTATAACCAGATTCAATAAAAAGTGATAATGAAAATATCAGACTTTGAATGACACGAAATTAAATAGCAACCATAAGAATACATTAAAATATGCCATAATGTGCGATAGTTATTATCTGCAGAACTGGCAGGTAGAGATTGTTAATTCCCTGAAAAAGAATAATATCCAACTTTCATTGATAATATTTAATGATAGTCCGGTATTGAAGAAGTCATTTTTAAGCAAAATAGTACATTACAAATACAAGTATTTATTTTTCAATCTTTACAATCGCTTTATACTTAGGCCAAAATCAAAAAGAGCAGTCAATATTTCAAGTTTAACTCAGGATGTTGAAATTATTCTGAGCAAGACAATTAAGAAAGGATATTCTCAATACTTTAATAATGAGGATATTGAGAAAATTAAAGAACGAAAACTTGATTTCATATTGCGTTTTGGGTTTAATATTATCAGGGGAGATATTCTAAACAGTGCTAAATATGGAGTATGGTCATTTCATCATGATGATGAGCAAAAATATAGAGGTAAAGGTTCAATTTATAAGGAAATTCTATATAATGATCCAGTAAATGGAGCCATTCTTCAGAAGTTAACAAGTGAAATAGACGCCGGAGTAATACTAAAAAAAGGATATTTTCAAACAATAAAACACTCATTGAGGAGCAGCTTCGATCAAGTAATCTCTAATACATCTTCTTGGCCATTGCAGGTTTGTATTGATATTGACAATAATGTGGCAAGTTATATTGATGAAAATCCTTCCAAATCGACTGCGCCAATGCAGAAAGTTGAAGGGAATTTTAGTACTATCAGATTAGTTTTCAGATTGTTATTCAATAAAATCAAATTTCATATTAATGATTTATTCTTTACTGAAAGATGGGTTATAGGAGTTTCTTCTGAAAAGATTGAAGAAATATATCGTAATGGTAAAATAGCTAATATATACTGGCTTAAAGCAGATAAAAGAAGACTATATTATGCTGATCCTTTCGTTGTTGATTTTGATGAAAATAAATTACTGCTATTTTTTGAGGAATATGATTATAAACCTCGAAAAGGACATATTTCCAGTACATTTTTTAATAAGAATACCAAGGAGTTTTCTCCTGTTGTTTCTGCACTTGAAAAGCCGTATCATTTGTCATTTCCTTATGTGTTTAAACACGATGGGCAGTGGTTTTTAATGCCTGAGTCTTCAGAGAACAATGAACTCAATGTTTATAAAATTGAATCAGACGGAAGCTTGAGTTTTTATAAAACATTGCTTCATATTGATGCCATTGACACCATTCTATTTAATCATGGTGAAAACTGGTATTTGTTTTTTACAAGGGAGAATAATTCAAATGTCGATTTGCATATTTATTTCTCAAAAGATATTTGGGGTCCATACGAGTCACATAAAAACAACCCAGTTAAAACAGATATTAGGTCTGCGAGACCAGCAGGTGGTGTTTTTTATATTGGCAATGACTTAATTAGACCAGCTCAAAACTCAGCTGTTTATTATGGTTCAAAAATCGAATTTAATGTAATAAATACATTAAATGAGACCCAATTTGAAGAAAAACATATTAAGTCGATTGAACCTAGTTCTAATAAGTCTTTTAGAAGAGGGATTCACACCATAAGTTCAGTGGGAGATTTTACGATAATTGATCAAAAACAGCATACTTTTATTTATAAGTCATTTGCGTATCAACTTAAAAGAAAAATACGAAACTTGTTTTTTAAGTTCTTTTCGCAATCAAAATAGTATTCATTGTATATTGAAAATCATTGTTTTTATTTTTTTCAGCTAAATAAATAATCCATCCAAAAACCTGAAAAACAGGCAATAGAATTAAATATAAAATAAACAATAATCCTCTAAAAATTTTACTGATAACTGATTTTGATTTCTTAATATTCTTAGGATAACTCCGAATATACCTATTAATATTGCTATGTAGCATCGTCCAAAAACCACCAAAACTCTCAATGCTCATTATTTCAAAACCATTATTCTTTGCAAGAATACGTAAATTAGTATCGGTGTGTCGCATTACATCTTCTTCACTCCATTTTGGGTACAAAAAGTCTGTTGTAAGTAAGAAAACACCATCTTTTTTTAATATTCTTGATACTTCCTTGAAAAATGCATCTGGATTTGCAATGACCGATAATACCTGAAGGCAAATAACAGAATCGAAGGAAGCGCTGTCAACAGGAATAGAACTACCGTCTTCAATCCATATATCTGTTGAGTGCTCAACATCTTTTAAGTTCTCTTGAACATAATGTCTTTTTGTATTTGTGGTTATATATTTACTGCAAGTGGTAAAAAGCTTTTTGTAAGGAGCATCACCTGCACCTATATCAATAATTTGCCCAGTCATTAAATTTTGAAAGCGTTTCAGTTTTAGCTTCATTATTTTAATATTAATGTAAAACTGAATAATATTAAGATACTTTTCAATTATGCTAAGCATCATAGTCTTTTTTGTTTTTCACATTACAAACTTATAAATTTTAATGGTTCAATGACGTTTTCAGTTCAAAATCATTTCTATTCTCATAGATAAAAAATGAAATTAATTAATATGAGAATCATTATCTTATATATCTGCTCATTTTTTTATTGAAGTTAAAATAAATCTATTTCTAATCAGTTACCTGTTAGACAAGGCAAAAAAATACAGCAATAAAAACCTATATTTGCATAGTGCAAACTACGCTGAAAAGCCAAAGAATTTGAAATAAGCAAAGTAGATGATAAGAAATATACTTCGTACAACAGGTGCTAGAATGCTTGCCGCGTTGCTGAATCTGGGCGTTATTGTAATTGCCGGACAGCAATTGGGTGCCGAGAGTATGGGTAAAATAAGTCTCTTCATTCTTGCGGTAACATTAACCAATTTGGTGGCTGGTTTTGCAGGTGGCTCTGCTTTAGTGTATTTGATGCCACGAAATTCTGGAAAACCATTGCTCAAAACAGCTAATGCATGGGCATTATTAAGCTCAGTAATAACTGTAGTCATATTGTATTATATCAAAGCATTCCCAGAAGAATTGCTTATTTATGTTCTAATTGCAGGAGTTATTGGCTCTTTGATTCAAAATACACTGAATGTATTTTTAGCAAGAGAGAATATCAAAATGCACAATTTATTCTCGCTTTTGCAGGCTGTGTTTCTTTTTGGAGGAATGGCGGTTACATGTTTTCTGCTTGAAATCAAAGAAATAGAAGCGTATTTGTATTCAGTATTACTTGCCTATGCAGTTGTTTTATTGTTTTCGTGGATGGTATTACTAAAAACTGAAAAGGGGAGAAATGAAAAATCGACTGCTGCCGAAAGTTTGAAAACACTTTTTGGCTATGGAGCCTGGGTACAACTGGCCGCTGTATTTGCATTATTGACTTATCGATTGACATTTTACTATACAGAAGCATTTCTTGGATTGGCAGCACTTGGAGTTTTAGCGGTTGGAGTTCAAATTAGTGAGGCGGTATGGATTTTACCCAAAAGCATTGCAACGGTACAATACTCTAAAATCTCCAATTTGAAGAGTAGGGAAGATGCGGCATCGCTCACATCATTTTTACTTCTGTTTATTTTGTTTTTTACAGGGTTGGCAGTTGCGGTATTAAATGTTCTGCCTGAGACTTTATATACTGCAATATTTGGTGATGAGTTTATTGGCGTTAAAGCTGTTATCATTGCATTGTCACTAGGTATTGTTTTGGCATCTATGAATAATATTTTGAGTCATTTTTTCAGTGGTACCGGAAGAATTATCATCAACTTACTCTCCTCATTGAGCGGATTTTTGAGTGTTGGTGCAGCAGGATATATTCTCATTAAAGGTGCTGATATTCAAGTTGCAGCATGGGTATCCACTCTTGGATATACAGTTACTTTTTTGTTTTCCTTAATTGCATTTTACTTCATGATAAAAATGAAGAAGATTTCTTTGAAAAGAGGGTTGAAAATACTGCTCACCAGATAATTTAGCTTAAGGAACTCTGACAATTTTTCCGAAGTAAACATAATTATTACCATCGGCACCAATAAATGCTATACGGTAGGTGAATACGCTACTATTGCAGAAGTTTGAATCTTTGTCATAATTGCCATCCCAAGCATTATTAATATCAGTGCTTAAAAACACTATTCGTCCCCAACGATCGTAGATTCGCATTTCGTATGAATTCAGATCAATTCCTGTAGCATAAGGATGAAAATAATCATTTGTTCCGTCGCCATTAGGGCTAAAAGCATTTGGGATATAGATTGAGAAACTTGGTCTAACCATAACTGATTGATATGCAGTGTCTGAACAGCCATAAGTATCGCTAACAATTTGCATTACCAAGTAATTTCCATCTGAGGAATAAGTATGTGTGAATGAGGCTAGATTTGATGAATTTCCGTCGTCGAGATCATAATACCAAAATGAAGATCCAAAAGATTGATCGATAATATTTACGAAAGGATTATCCATATTTACAACTGAAGGATTTATGATGAAACCTGCTGTTGGCCCTGAAATAGAAGCCACATCAATACTGATAGAATCAGTGCAGAAACCGTCGTCTACCGTTACTGTATATGTGCCGCTTGCAATCCCCGAAGCGGTATCGTTATTCAATACAGGATTATGCGACCAAGAAAAATTAAGAGGATTTGAGGTGCCGTTTACAAAAACAATAGCAATTCCATCCAATAAATTGCAATGCTCTGATTCGCTTGCAGAACTTAAGGTGAAACCAGGAACTGATTGAATATTTGCTGTCGCATTCCCTGTGCACCCTTTGCTATCGGTTACTGTAACAGAATAGTTGCCAGCAGGCAAATTATTCGCTGTGTCATTTGTTTGTAAAGGATTTGTATTCCATACATAGGCATAGGGTGCAGTTGCACCAGAAGTGGTAGCAATTGCTGTTCCATTTTGGTTTGAGCAAAAATCATCGGTTGTAGCAATTGAAATTACAGGTAGTGGATTCACAGAAACCAATGCTGAATCAGTATTCTCACAACCATTTACATCTGTGCCAGTTAGATAATAAGTACTTGTATTTAATGGATTCACATTTATGTTTTGGCCTGTTTGGCCTGTACTCCACAAATAACTTGATCCGCCATTTGCCGACAATGTTCCAGAAAGACCTTCACAAATTTCTATATTAGCAACAGTAATTGTTGGAAGCATATTCACGGTTACCGTTGCCGTTGCAACTCCGGTACATCCACTTCCATCGGTTCCTGAAACGGTATAACTGGTAGTATTGGTTGGAGATACCGTAATACTTGATCCACTCGAGCCATTATTCCATGAATAATTCGTGGCTCCTGATGCAGCAACCACAACACTTTGTCCTTCGCAAATTGAGGTATCAGATACAAGAACTACCGGACCGGCTAATACACTCACACTAACCGAGGCTGTATTGGTACAACCGGCAACAGATGTGCCTGTAACAGAATAACTTGTAGTGGTTGTAGGACTAACATTTACAGTTGTACCAGTTCCGCCAGTGCTCCAGCTATAAGTGCTTCCTCCTGAAGCTGTTAGTGTGGATTGATTTCCTGAACAAACTGAAGTCGGAGATGCAGAAATACTAATTGTTGGTAAAGGATTAACCGTTACTGTTGCCGAAGTTGTTCCTGTGCAGCCAACGGCATTGGTTCCGGTAACTGTATATACGGTTGTATTAGTTGGAGAAACCGAAATGCTACTATTTGTTCCGCCTGTGCTCCAACTATATGTTGCAGCTCCTGAAGCACTTAGTGTTGCCAATTGACCACTGCAAATAGTTTGGTTTGAGACTGAAATAGTGGGATTAGGATTCATACTAACAGTTGCATTTGCAGTAGATGTACATCCTGCAATTGTAGTACCAGTAACAGTATAAGTAGTATTTGAAGTTGGACTAACAGAAATGCTTGATCCACTTCCTCCGGTACTCCAAGAGTAGGTTGAAGCTCCGCTTGCAGAAAGTGTTACAGAAGATCCTGAACAAACACTTGTTGAAGTAGGACTTACTGTAATTGTAGCGCTACTATCGATAAAAACCTGAACGGTGTCAGTTGCAGTTTGGCACCATGGATTTGAAACCGTAACAACATAAGTGTTTAATCCATTAATATAAGCCGGATTAACAACATCCTGAGAATTATATGTTGTACTGCTGTTTATATGCTCCCATGAAAACACATAATTTGCAGGATTACTGGCATTATTTAATGCACAAGCAATTGTAAAAGAAGCGCCACCACATATTGTGTCTGGTGCACTTGCAGCAATATATGCGTATTCTAATGTCAGGGTCGGGCGTTTAAGAGGATCTGCCCACTCCCTTGTAGTAAATGTTACTCTTCTGTATGTATTACCTTCGTTAAGTAGAGCTAGTCTTACTCCGTAATTTGGCTGGCTATTGCATATCCATTCATAGGCGAGACCTGAAATATCAATGTTATAATCCACAGTAGAGGGGTTAGTAGAAGCTGATGGCACGAGTATTTGCCCTGTGGTTGTAAATCCAGCTTGATTGTCCCATGTTATTGTGTTTTCGGCCCATGCGGTATTTACTCTTTGAATATAAAACTGATTATCGGTTCCTGCGCCTGTATAGAAATGAGTTTCTGTACTTCCTGTGGGAAAATACAAATTTAGTGTTGCTCTATTATCATAAAGAGATTGGGGAGTAGTAGTAGGATTTAAATCAAATTGGAAAATTGATCTGATATCTCCCTGCCCGCAACCAGATCCAACCCAGGTCCAAGTAGCAGCTTGTGTTGTTGTAGCAGTACCATAGTTAATCACAGACCAAGGACAAGCATCATTTCTGCTCAATCTTGAATCAGCTATACAGCTTTGTGTAAAAGTCTGACCGTATGCGGAATTCAGTGCAAAAAGTGTTAAAACTAGAAGCGTTAGTCTTTTATTCACCTTAAAATAGTTAAAAATTATGTAATAAAATTAAGCATTTATATTGAATAATTATTAAATAGTAAGTTTGATTTACCCTATGCTTCTGCTCAGAGGATAAACGGTTAATAATTGATGAAATTTGAGTATGTGAATTATGGCAACTTAGTCACTCTACCAAAGAATTCTTTGTCTTTACCAGTTGTAGTCTTAAATGTAATATGATAGCTGTAAACCCCTT
>JAFGWG010000217.1 GCA_016937255.1 Bacteroidales bacterium | reverse complement strand
TTACCATATCTATAAGTCAAAAAAAACAGTTATACTAAACTTAATTATAAAATAATTTATATACATTTGTGAGTCATGTTGATACACTGTGTGGAATGTGTGTGTTGTTGCTTATTAACCAAATAAAATCAACTTTAATGCATAATAGTTATGAAAAAAATTATTTTGTTTCTGTGTATGATTGTGCTGGCTTCTCTTAACGCCAATTCACAAGGATGGGTTAAAAAGATTGGGAGTAAAGCCAAGGAGACGATCGAACGCAAAAGTATTGAGGAGGTTGAAGAACAAACAGAGAAAACCTTTGATAAAAGCGTAGATAAAGTAGAAAAGACTGTAACCAATGAAAACGCAGATGAGACAGAGGCGTCTGATGACTCTAACGAAACCGGTTCCAAACCTCAAAACAAAAAAGCTCAGCAAAGCTGGAACAAATTTGATTTTGTGGCAGGAAACGAAATTATCTTCGACGACAATCTGACAAACGAAAAAAACGGAGAATTTCCATCCCGCTGGGATCTTAAAGAAGGTGGGGCTGAAATTACTCAGCTAGACGGAGCCAATGCAATCTCTATTATTGGGTACACCTATATCACTCCACTATTCAAAGATAATAGCGGTTATCTGCCAGATGATTTCACTGTAGAATTTGATTACTACACTGCAGCAGAAAAGGATGGTGAGCTTTCTGTTTTACTCTACGATAAAGAATCTGATCCCAATAAAATTTTTGAGGTCAGATGGTGGTCTCGCAATGCAAACAATAGTTTTCCATTTAACTGGATTGCCACGAACGATGTATACCGTAGTGGAGAAGATATAGCTGACAATAGTGAAGGATGGCACCGCTTTTCTCTCTCTTTCAATAAAAGGGCCCTCAAGGCTTACATCGACGATAAAAGAATTATTAATATACCAAACGTAGGTAAAAAGCCAGGAAAGCTGGATATATGGGGAAATGGAGATGATTCCTTTATTAAAAACTTCCGCATAGCCAAAGGAGCAGTTCCCTTGTATGACAAATTCCTCTCCGATGGCAAAATTATTACTTATGGCATTACATTTGATACAGGAAAAGCAACCTTGAAGCCTCAGTCTATGGGAACCATAAACGAGATTTTCAAGATTATGACTGATCATCCGGAATTAAAATTCTCTGTAGAAGGTCATACAGACAACACAGGAAATCAAGCTTCAAACCAAACACTTTCTGAAAGCAGAGCCCTGGCTGTTATGGATAAACTATCAGAAATGGGTATCAGCAAAAGCCGTCTTGCAACTAAAGGTCATGGACAAAATGCGCCGGTTAGCGATAACAATTCGGACGAAGGACGGGCAAAAAACAGACGTGTTGAGTTTGTTAAATTCTGATTTAAATGAATGTATAACATATACATGAAAATAAAGTGGAAATCTGTTTGAAGTAATGCCTTTAATATACTAATTTTGCAGACGTAAACCTATTCTCAATGCAGAAAAAGCCCATTATAGCGATATAACGGGCTTTTTCTATTCAACACCACGGACTTTAAGCGTAAAGCAAAAGGCGTTGTGAAATCAGACATAATTATAAATAAATAGAGAATTTATGCATCAGGAAACAGATATTCTTGAAGTTTCGGATTTGTTGTTAGACCTGGCTATTACATTAATGGCTTCGGGGGCTCACACATCCCGTGTGGTCAGGAACGTTGCAAGAGCTGCCGAGTCTTTTGGATACAGCACAGATCTGACCGTTTTTCAGATGAGTGTCTTAATGACCCTGACTCGTCTTAACGACAGTAATGTAAGACATACCGCAATTCGCAAAATCAAGCCCATGGCTCTTAATTTCAGGACCATCTCAAATCTGAGTGCTCTTACCTGGAGTGCCTACGACAATAAGTTACCGCTGGAAGAACTCAAGGAAGAGTTTAACGATATTCTAAATACACCGCGAATGTCGCGTTGGCTGGTATTGTTTCTTGTCGCTTGTGCAAATGCAGCATTCTGCCGGTTGTTTACGGGTGATATATATGCTATGCTATTTGTATTTGCCGGTACCCTTGTTGCATTCTTTATGCGCCAGGAGATGTTGCATCGTCATATTAATCACTTTGTGGTATTTATAACATGTGCCTTTGTTTCGTCGATGATTGCCGGAATTAGCTACAAACTTAATATTGGAACTACGCCGGATGTGGCTCTTGCAACCAGTGTTTTATTTCTGATTCCAGGGGTACCCATGATAAATTCGATAATCGATATTCTGGAAGGGCATGTTCTTGCCGGTACTTCGAGACTTATTAATGCAACAAATCTGATTATTTGCATTGCATTGGGCTTATTTATCACATTGCAATTATTAGGAGTAGACCAACTATGAATATCGAACTATCACAAATCATCCAGGACGGAGTCTTTGCAGCAATAGCCTCCATGGGATTCGCAGTTATCTCCAATCCGCCCAAGAAAGCTGTTTCTGTATCCATTGTACTTGCCTGTATAGGACATGGATTTCGTTTTTATCTGCTTCATTACACGTCGCTCGACCTTGCCACGGCAACCTTGTTTGCCGCATTTACAATCGGAATGCTCAGTATCTTTTTTGCCAAGATTATTCATTGTCCGGCCGAAGTGTTTTCATTTCCTTCGCTTCTCCCAATGATCCCGGGTATGTTTGCTTACAAGATGATTCTTTCGCTGATAAAGTTTCTGCATACCAACGACACTCTATTGCAACAGAGTCTGATTGTTGAAATATTTAAAAACGGACTTACAGTTGTGTTCGTAATGTTTGCGCTGGTTATTGGCGTTTCCGTTCCGCTATTCGTATTTCACAAGCAATCATTTATGATGACTCGCTTGATTAATCCAATACGAAAATTTAAGAAGTAAAGGGATTGTTCTATTGAAGCAATGTTGATAGTTCTCGCAGATTGGCAGCAATGTAAGTGGCTCCGGCTTTACGAAGTTCAGCTTCGTCGCCAAAACCGTAAAGGACTCCAATAGAATCGATGCCATTGTTTTCTGCCCCGATAATATCATGCTTACGATCTCCAATCATTACAACTGCCGATAAATCGTCAACATGATTTGCGCTCAGTACGTAACTGATTACGTCGGTTTTGGTGGACCTGCTACCATCCATTGTGCTTCCTCCAATAAAAGTGAAGTAAGAATCTAGACCGAAATAGGCAAGAATTTGCTTTGCAAATGGTTCGGGTTTCGAAGTAGCTAATAACAGCTGCCTGTCCTTTGCTACCTGATCGATCAGAAATTGGGGCATTCCTTCGTACACTTTGTTTTCGAAAAGACCTTTGGTCGAAAAGTATTCTCTGTATTTTTTCAGGGCAGTTTCTGCCTGCTCGTCGGTAAAATGATAGAATTCTTTAAATGATTCTTTTAACGGGGGACCAATAAACGGGCGTAGTGTGTTTAAATCGGTTACTGTTATTCCAAAATTCTCTAACGCATATTGCACAGAACGGGTAATCCCTTCCATTGAATCTGTTACCGTACCATCAAGATCAAGCAGTAAATATTTGTATTTTTTATTCATTATATATTTCTAATCGTTAGTTCAACTAAAATTGAATAGT
>JAFGWG010000036.1 GCA_016937255.1 Bacteroidales bacterium | reverse complement strand
GTTAATTGCGATAGTAACTTTTGTATTTCTTTTAGCTTCATACTGCAAATATAAGCTTTTTGGATTACATATTATAGAACACAGCCTTTTTAATTAAACAAGACATTTTCCCACTTTCGCAGTTGTGCAATATTTTACTGTCTCTGACTGTATCAGAGCTTGTTTAAAGCGTTAAATTTTCAGTAAAATGCCGCCAAGCATTGATGCCATGCACTATTTAACAAGTTCAAAACATCAATTATATGTATTACTTCGTATATTTGCTCCGCATTTGGTTAATTTATTAATCATTTGTATTGTGAAGGCCGGTCTTTGGGTGAGCTAACCCTTTGGCCGGTTTTTTTAAAATATTTTTTTCGGTCCAATAACGGGAAAAATATATAATTATTTTTAACGTGTAAAAAAAAAAAAAAACAATAATTTTTATATAAATTCACATATATGAATAATTATCACCCCTTAATCCATTTTAGTATTTTTTCCCATCTTTGCAATACCATAGGCACATAAACAATAAAGCCTGCATTTCGGAGTTAAATTCACAGTATGAAAAAGATTCTCTTTGCCATAGCCCTCATCAGCATTTTTGTTTCCTGTAAAACTACGAAGGATGATGCAGAGCATAACATACTGAAAAAAGGTATGCTAATTTAGACCCAAAGACTACTCCTTCACAAACTGGCCCGAATAGGTTTGGTCGTTTTCGGCAATAAATGAAATGAAATAGTTTCCAGCATCTAGGTCAGTACCACCAATAATAAAATTTCAACCTCATTATTTCATAAAAATTCCCATCTTTGCAATAGATAATGCTATTGAACAATAAAGCAGCAATTTGCGAGTTTTTAATGCATACCTCATGAGAAAGATATTAGTCGCCATATTGGTTTTAGGTTTTCTAGTTTCCTGTAAAACCACAAAGAAAAACAGTGATGTCATTAATAATGATGTTGAAAATAATTTTTCGAAAGACGATCAGATAAAAAACGATGATCCCGACGATTATTTTGTGGAAGATCGCATGAAATATGAAGACCTCATCTATATTCCTACCATAAAATCTGTAGTTTTACATGGCAGCGACTGGGTTTTTAGCCCACCCATTCTTGATTTTGGGGGAGAACAGACCCTCGCACTTCATTTCGATGATTTAAGTGAAAACACCAAAGAATTCAGATATACATTTATACTCTGTGATGCAGAATGGAAACCGGTTGATCTTTTACAAATGGAATATCTCGATGGATTTTTCGAAGAGGAAATCACCGATTATGCCTATTCAAGAAATACCTATCAACCCTATATTCATTACAAAGCCATCATTCCTGGCAATAATATGAAACCCACCAGAAGTGGAAATTATCTATTGAAAGTTTGGTATAACGAAAACGGTGAAGAAAAGCTGGCTGTAACTCGACGTTTTTATATTAATGAACATCAATTGGGTATAACTGCCAATGTGAAGCAAGGCACAGATATTGAAACCCGCAATTACCGACAAGAAGTTGATTTTGAAATCAATAGTGGCAGTTTTGAACTTATAAATCCATACCAAAACCTACATATTGTTGTGCAGCAAAACGGACGTTACGATAATGCCATCACCAATCTGAAACCGAGAATGGTAAAGGGAAATATTTATGATTATAACTACGAATCTGGTAATAGTTTTGATGCTACGAATGAATTTCGCTTCTTTGATATTAAAAGTCTATCATATAACAGTGAGAATATTGCCAAAATTGATAGACAAGATCAAATGTACCATGTATATCTCACCAATGATGAGAGACGTCCATTTCAGCGATATGAAAGCGGAGACGATATTAATGGACGTTTTTTGATTAAAAATGATGATGGCAGCGACACCGATACAGAAAGCGAATATGTTTGGGTGCACTTCTTTCTTAAATACCCTAATCCTTTAAGCGAAGGAAGTGTGTATATCATGGGTTCATTAAGTGACTGGAATTTTACCGACGCCAATAAAATGGAATATGATTTTGATCGTGGTGGATATGCCGATTCACTCCTTTTGAAGCAAGGCTATTATAATTATCTCTATGCATTTTTACCAAATCAAAAAAATATTGCAGATGACTCATATATAGAAGGCCGGCATTATGAGGCCGATAACGATTATACTATTTATGTTTATTATCGTGAGCCCGGTGAAATTTATGATCGATTGCTTGGGGTTTTGAGTTTGAATAGTCGAAATAACTGATTGCGAAATAATTAACAAGAGATTAACCTTTCTTTTTAGCGGCCAAACTAAGCTTATTGTCGAATATATTTAAGCATTTATATACTAATGTTTTAGAATATTTACTTATCTAATCAAAACAACAGTTTCCATTCCATTTCTAAATTGAACTTTCATGCATTATGATGTATCTTAGTAGGTAGAATTACCTGTTTTTGATGATTATGAGGATTATTATTTTTGTATTTGGAATGTTATTCCTGGGGGTTTATTGTGCACATGCGCAAAACAATATTGGGAACAAACAGAAAACACCCGTAAAAGAAGTGAACGAAATCAAGGTTCAACCAAATGAGTCTTTTGATGTCAATCAAAAAGTTCGAGTTGATCCTAAAAGCTCGGTATTACCGACAGAAAACAAAATTGTAATTCGTGTAAATCCAGAAGAGCAAGAACGTATTGTGCCTGATCTTAGCCATAAGACACAAGAGGCAGAAAGGAGAGAAGAATGAAAAAATTATTTTACTTCTCAATTTTTGTACTTTTTGCAATAAGCTTAAATGCTCAGACTTATAATATGCAAACAGGTTCATTTGCAACCTGCAGTGGCAATTTTTACGACTCAGGTGGAGCTGGAGGAGACTATGGGAATAATGAAAATGACACCATAGTATTTTGTTCCTCATCTGGAACATATATTAGCATAAACTTTACTGCCATGGATCTTAAAAATGGAGATAACCTTTTCATTTATTATGGTTCAGATGCCAGCAGTGGTACACCAAATATTACAAACCCCGGAACAGGATTAATCACTTCCAGTTGTAATTGCATTACCGTAATTTTCGTATCCAATGCTTCAACAACTCGACCGGGCTGGGAAGCAACAATAACTTGTTCTGCAGCACCAACACTATCAAATGATGAGATTATTAGCGGCACTATTCCTCCTCTAGATGGAACATGTCTTATTGGGGAGACCAATGTAGGAGCAACTGCTGATTTTAATTATGGTTGTTTCACTTCTGGCAATACTGTTTGGTACACTATTGATCTTACTGCAGGAATGAACACTTTAGATATTCAATTGCAAAATGCAAGCTTTGCAAATGTTGAATACTTACTTGTTTTCGGAGAGTGTCCCAACTATTCTGTTTATCCTGCGCAAAGCGCCCAATGTGTTGCATCTGGCACCAATGTTCAATTCACTAATTTAACTGAAGGGATATACTATCTAGGTGTTTCGAGCACTACTGAAGGAACATTTGACTTTTGTGCAACAGAAAGTTATTCAGACATTTGTGGCGACTATTATTGCGGATCAGGCGAAACATGTAATACTTGTCCTTTTGACTGCGGTGCCTGCCCCGAAGCTATTGGCGGACCATATTACCACCCTACAACCGGAATACAGAATACTTACCTTGGAATGTGTATGGTTTCCACTTGCACCGGATCATATTACGACAATGGTGGACCCGGAGTAACCTACTCCAACAATATCAATCAAATTTACAGAACTTTCTGTCCGAGTAACCCATTAACTGCAGTTCAAGCAACCATTAATGTTCTTGAAGTTGAATACACTACAGCCCCTGCAGGTTGTACAGATGTCTTATATGTACAAAACGGACCAACACAAAACAGCACTACAATTTGGAGTGGCTGTGGAAGCTTAACTGCTCCTCAGATTTATACTACAGGTGGTGCCTGGAGTCCTACAATAACTTCAACACACCCCAGTGGCTGTTTAACTTTCAGATTCTCCTCCAGTGCTGCAAACAGTGGTTATTGGGAAGGATGGGATATTTCGTTGTCATGTGTACCCTTTGCAAGCGGCCCAGACGGCACCTATAATTATGATTGCTCTAACGCCGTTGCTCTTTGTAATGACATCAGTGTAAACTCTGAAGTTTGGGGTCCCGGCCTTAACTCTGAAGGCTGTGGCGGATGTGTTACTTCAGAAAATTTTACCGAATGGTATCGTTTTGAAATATCCAGCAGTGGAACAGTGGAACTCGAAATTCAGCCATTGGGAAATAGCGACATGGACTTTGCCATTTATAAAAGCTCAGACTGTAATACTTTAGGGCCTCCTGTCAGATGCTCATTTGCAGCTTATTCCAGCCCCGGAAAAACCGGTTTAAGTACTTCATCAGGAGATTTATCTGAAGATGTAAGCGGTGACCAGTTTGTTGCAGAGCTTGATGTCGTTGCAGGAGAAGCATATTTTATCATGATTAACGAATGGAATAAACTAAACCCAAATTCTTATTCATTAGACTGGACGTTAACCAACGGTGCTGCATTTGACTGTACAATTCTGCCTGTTGGCTTCCTCGATCTAATTGCAAAACCATCAGGTGAAAATGTCAACATTTCGTGGAGAACAGCTTCAGAAGTCAACAATGATTATTTCAATGTAGAACGTTCATATAACGGAGATATTTTCGAGGCTATTGCCACAATTGATGGTTCGGGAAACAGCAATGAAATAAAACGCTACACATATCTCGACGAAAACCCGGGAGAAGATGTAATTTTCTACCGCATCAAACAAACTGATTTTGACGGGGCATTCTCATACAGCAAAGTTGTTAGCGTTAATATGCTTGAGAACATGGATGATTTATTACAAATATATCCTAATCCAGCCACCGATGCAATCAGTATAGACGCAGATGCTTCATTGCTATACAATTTCTATAGAATATATAATGTTGCAGGAGAAGTTATTGAAAGTGGAGTCATTGATCAGTATCATAAAGAGATCAACACATCTGAATATGCCGAAGGCATGTATTACCTTACTCTTGGTGGAGAGCATAAAGAAGTATTTATTATCACTCGATCCAAATAATTCTTATCATCATAAACAGACAAGGGTTGCTTCCCCAACGGGAACAACCCTTTTTTTTATATAAAAAAGCCCCAAAAAACTCCGGGGCTAAGGCAAATATTTCAAAGAATTACTTTATTCGTTGCTGCTGATAAAGCGCTCAGCATCGATAGCAGCCATACAACCGGAGCCGGCTGCAGTAACTGCTTGACGGTAAGTTTGATCCTGTACATCTCCACAGGCAAAAACGCCGTCGATATTGGTCTTTGTTGAGCCGGGCACCGTTTTAATATATCCATTTTCAAACAGCTCGACTTGACCTTTAAATATATCCGTATTGGGTTTATGCCCAATGGCAATAAATACACCGTCGAGGTCTATTCTACGCTCTTCTCCTGATTTCAGATTTTCAACAATAACACCGGTTACTGCTTTAGCAAATCCTTTTTGCTCACCTACTATTTCTTTAATACCACTATCCCAAACCATTTCAATTTTTTCGGTGTTAAAAACTTTTTGCTGCATAGCTTTTGAGGCTCTCAATTCATCGCGACGATGAATCAGATATACTTTTTTCACCAATTTAGAAAGATACGTAGCTTCTTCAGCAGCGGTATCTCCCCCACCCACAACGGCAACAACTTTATCACGATAGAAATACCCATCACAAGTTGCACATGCGCTAACGCCATAACCATTGTATTCTTGTTCTGAAGGAATTCCCAGCCATTTGGCAGAAGCACCGGTAGCAATAATAACGGTTTCAGCCAATATTTCTTTATCGTCGTCGTCAACCAACAGGAAAGGTCTTTTTGAAAAATCAGCATTGGCAATATTTCCGAAACGCATTTCAGTACCAAAACGCTCGGCTTGTTTTTTAAGATCTTCCATTATAACCGGCCCGGTAACACCTTCGGGGTAGCCCGGAAAATTATCAACTTCTGTAGTAATGGTTAGCTGCCCACCCGGCTGCATTCCTTCATACATTAAAGGCTTAAGTTCTGCTCTGGCCGCATAAATAGCTGCGGTATAACCTGCGGGTCCTGACCCGATAATCACACATTGGCGATGTTCTCTTTCTGTACTCATGGTATTTGGTTTTATTGAATTATCAAAGTATCGTAAACAGAGCCGTATCCTCCAAAAACGCCAACGGCCCCTACAACATTATGCCTGATGGTAACAGGATTGGCAAAAGGATTTCCACCTGAAAACATTTCCTGTTCAGCCGACATCCAAAAATCGTAGTGTGCAACATCCATAGAGGAAACGCGAACTACAACAGTATCTCCCTTACGCCAGTACCCAAAATCATCTTCGGCATAGGCACTATCGTCTTCAATACTGCTTATTCCTCTGAACATCGAGAAAGTAATGCTCTCTCCTGAGAAATATACATCGTCGTAAACAGATCCATACAATGGAATATCTACATAATCACGACCCAAACGGCGGGTAAAGATGCGATAATAGTTTTTTTCATTGCCGGGATCAGTAAAAGTAGCCCAGATATAGCCCAAAGTATCAGAAACAGGTTCAGATTTCCACCACAAAGAATCAAAACCATGAGCCTGTGGGATAGTAGTAAAACCCGTTATCGTCTGCCCTTCTGCAAGAATATCCAATGAGTATGCACCGTTCTCCACACCTAGAATCTTTGAGCCCTTATAATAAATAAAAGGCCATGTACCCGTATTGATATTATTGATATCAACCACCAACTGCAAGGTGTCATTTATTATACCGTCTGAGACAATTACCTGTGCATCGGTAATAAAAAGGTTGGCCAATGCAGTACTATCAATCGGATCGAAATAACTTGAATTTCTCGAAATGATAACGACAGGATATTCCCCGTTTTCTATCCATCCCTCCACAACAAGTTTATTCTCAGGTTGTGGCAAATCAATATCAATTTCCTTTTCACAAGAAACAAAAAACAAGGATAAAATAAATATAATGACAAAGAGATTTTTCATAACTTAAAACTTAAAGTTCCATGTAATTGAAGGCAGCATTGGGAATAACGAAACCTGTTTGGCGTTAATAACAACATTACCTTCCAGAACATTTCCATCCACATCAAAATAGATGAAATATGGATTTTTACGATTATAAAGATTGTAGATTGAGAAATTCCAACTTTCCTGAATCTTACGTGTTTTCTTCTTACTTTTCGGGTACCAGGTAATGCTGAAGTCGGCTCGATGGTATGATGGCATACGATAACCATTACGCGGACCATACTCATTCACAATGCTTCCTCCAATAATATAGCGTGAAACAGGCAAGGTAGCGGTCGTACCTGTTGAATATACCCAAACAAAAGAAAGCACTAGATTTTCCATTAATTGATGGGATAAAACCAATGAAATATCATTACGCCTATCGTATTTTGCCGGATATATTTCTCCAGTATTAATCTCATCAAACTGGCGTTCCGTTTTAGACCAAGTATAGCCCAACCAACCAGTTGTTCTACCAATCTGTTTTTTTATAAAGAGTTCAGCACCGTAAGACCATCCATCACCAAAAGTGAAATTATTATCGACATTATTATTGAGATTATCCTCCATTAAAGCACCTTCTTTATACTCAATCTGGTTCTTCATCTCTTTATAATAGATCTCCACGCTAGATTCCCAAGCATTATCATTAAAATTTCGATAATAACCAAGGCTGTATTGAGTACCAAATTGCGGTTCCACCAGTTCTGTACTCGGAAACCAAACGTCGGTTGGGAGAGTAATAGTAGTGGGAGACGCCAAATGGATATACTGATAATTCTGTGTAAATGAAGCTTTTACAGAGCTCTTTTCATTAATTCTAAATCGAGCACTGATGCGTGGTTCGATATGCCAGTAATCGCGGATAACATCACCTGCTGAATAAGGAATAGTATCCTGAATAATGCCGGTAACCGAGTCGATCACAAAACGATCGAAAGGACCAACATGGGCAAAATAACTACCACGCAAGCCAGCACTAATCTTTATATTTTCCCCCAAATCGAATTCATCGTTGAGATAAATTGCAGCTTCATGAGAATACAATTTCACTTCATCGCCAAGATCAAGGTCGAGATCTCCTGACCGAGCACTGATATTATTTGGCGTAAAAATGTGATGCACATAGTTCAATCCAAATTTAATATTTTGTTTTGGAGAAGGCAAATATGTAAAATCGAGCTTTGCGTTATAATCATTAATTCCGGAGCGCAATTTCATTTCATATAAATCCTGCGCCGCACTCATCTCAAACTTATAATCACTATAAATCAGAGAGGTATTTGCAAATAATTTAGGGCTAAACAGATGATTCCAGCGTGTAGTTAAAGTGGCATTCCCCCAGCCAATAGAATTCTGAAACTCATCTTCGGCTACACTAAGATCAAAAATATCGCGACCAAAATATCCACTGGCAAAAATTCTGTCTTTATCGGAAAGTCTATAGTTTACTTTCGCATTCAGATCATAGAAATAATAGCCCGAATTTCGCATTGGGCTAGTCTTTTTAATAAAAGGCTTCATTACAACATCGGCATATGTACGACGGGCAGAAACAATAAAGGAGGAAGTATCTTTTTTAATGGGGCCTTGAACTGTCAATCTCGATGAAATAAGTCCAAGCCCACCTTCCACATGATATTTCTTCATATTCCCATCCTTCATGCTGATATCGAGTACAGAAGCTAAACGCCCACCATAATTTGAGGGCATTCCTGCTTTGGTTAGTTCAACATTTTGAAGGGCATCTGCATTAAAAACGCTGAAAAAACCAAATAAGTGGCTGGCATTATATACCACAGCCTCATCGAGCAGAATCAGATTTTGATCGGGACCACCACCGCGAACATAAAAAGCCGAATTACCTTCGCCTCCACTTTGCACGCCTGGAGTGAGTTGAATCGTTTTCAAGACATCAACTTCGCCAAAAAGTACTGGAATGGTTTTAATCTTTTCTACGGGCATTTTAAAACTTCCCATATCTGTACTCTGAATATTTTCATCAGGTCTTTCACCAGTTATTACAACTTCTTTTGTTGTAATAGCCTTTAAAGGCAAACTTATATTAATGCTAGTATTTTTATTCAAATTTACCTTCACTACAGAATCTTGATACCCAACAAAAGAAAACGTAATATCATAGACTCCGGCATTCAATGTAAGGGAGTAAAACCCATATGTATTAGTAGTAGTCCCCTGAAGGGACACTTTATCGTAGACGGTAGATCCGATGAGCGACTCACCACTTTCATTGTCCTTCACATAACCGCTAATTGTATATTTCTGTGCAAAAAGCAGTTGCGCAAGCAAAAAAAGTGATAAAAAAAGTATTAATTTTTGCATATCTCAATTGTAATGTTTTGATGCTGTCGAATTCTATGCCACAACAAATATGGCAGAAATTTCTGACATAAAGACAGATATAAACCGCAAAAGTTACATTATTATTGTATTAAGTCGGTAAATGGAAGATTTTTCATGGCAAGCAGCAGAAAAGATTGTGTTACTATCTCGAGAAATCACTTAAGGCAGAAAACCCTTACCTCATCAATACCATTTTACCAAATTCCTTGGTAAAGTATTGTCCTGCAGGTGTTTCAATCTTATCCATAACTGCACCATTGAGTTTCACTACTACACGATACAAATAGACACCATTGGCTAACTGATCTCCATATTCATCGCGACCATCCCAAGCGTATTCAGTAATATTTCTTCCAATATGAATGGGTCCTAGTTCAGATTTATCAATTTCGCGAACTATGCGGCCTGTAATAGTCATAATTTGAATCATCATATATTCGGGCACTTCCGAACCGGTAAGGGTAAACACAAAATGCGTTCGGGTACTGAAAGGATTTGGCCAATTGAGAATATCAGTGATAGCAGGAGTATTCATCACTTCAAAATTGATCTGATAATCGATACTACCACTTTCATTATCACTTTTATCGCGTGCCTGAACCATAAGCGTATAAGTGCCATCAACCGGGAAATCGCCGGAATATTCAATTCGGCAAGTATTATTTTGTGAAGTAGATGCAGGATAGAATATCATATTTTCCATCATATTCTCATAAAAATATATTCTTTCTAAGTCCGAAGCACCAGGTCTAAGCAGATAAACTCTAAATGCAGAAGTATCATCCATTAGCAACCACTTATTCTCGTCTTTAAGCATCATTTGAATAGTGGGTTTTGCACTCACAATATCTCCATCGAGAATATGTACTCCATCAAAAGTTACGTCTAACATTGGATTAATCTTATCTTGCGCAACATAAAATTTAATTTCCCCAATATTATTAAAGTGATACTGCTCCAATTGATCGTACTGCCCTGTTCCGCTGTATACCGGATTAAATTCAACCCAAAGACTATTATTTCCATAGAAGTTTGTGGTATTGAATGATACAGAATCGATTAAGATATCGCCAACCGGATGCATTTTGGTTCTATGCGTAAGCAAGGAATGGATATTTCTATCACGATCGATAAGCCAATATGAAACCAATAAGCTATCCGGAAAATCAACCGCTCCGATATTTCGAGTTGCAATTGCCAGAGATATTATTTCGCCTTCCTGAACAGTGTCACTATAAAATTCATAAAATGATATCGGGTCAATCGCTGTTTCAGGAACCGGTTCATACAAAACATGCCACCTGTCAAGCTGAGCACTAGTAAGTAAACTATCGTCCTGAACCTTTAGATGCAAACGCAAATATGGATAAACAGAAGCATCAATTCGGGAAGAAAGGTTAAGAATATCAAGCGAATCCTGTACGGGAGGCAAATTATTGATGACTGTATCAATACTGCCATCTATTTTTATACCTAAAACACAAAGACGTACGGTATCTGTCCACAAACCGGGTTCAAAGCTACTGACTCGCCAGTGCAATGAATTCCACTCTGAGGCTGGCCCTATGGTAGTAGACTCAACATAACCCTGATTCCAGTTGGTAGTGATAGGAAAAGCCTCACTAATAATACTAGTTGTAGCAGCACCAACACTTTCTGTAGCAAGACCGGGAGATCCTTTTCTTCCAAAGATAATATACGGTCGGTTATTGACTATGGTACGAATCAGATTTGAGCCAATACTTTCAAAAGCCTGATATAAAGCTTCGGGATAGTTTTCAGCATTATGATTTCGATGGCTAAATGCAAGAACATAATACCCATTGGGCACTGCATTAATAAAGTTCACCATACGATTCATCCACATGGTATCGGTGGTATAAAAATCGAAATCGTAATAATCGTAGTTTCTGCAATTGAGTGCATCATAAGGACCCAACCCATCATTATTGGGGTCGGTATTCATCCAAGGTGTAATACTAACCGTATCGAAAACTGCGAATTTCATTCCATTACCAATATCGCTGGTACAAGACCATTGACCTTTTATGGCGTTATCAATTTTATACCATTCTTCTGCCCATTGAATAAACGGATAATACCCGGTTTGTGCAGAAATAGTAACAATATTGTTTACAAACTCAAGTATTCGCGCAGGTTTATTGTATGTTACGTATTCGTATTCATCGTTCTTCAACTGAAAGAAATGCGCTTGTCCCCAACCTCTTTTATTGGTTATATACTGGAATGAACTTTCTCTCCAGTTTCCGCTTCCATTAATAGAAACCCTCCAGAAATACACCGCAGAATCGCCTAAATTAAGCATAGAAAAAGGAAGAGCCCACTCCACAATACCACCTTGTTGACTAATTGCAGAACTCTGCACTAAAAAAGGGCTATCGAAGCTATCTGTAGTATCAATTTCGAAAATATAGTCAGAAGACGAGCCCAATATACCCGAAGTACTTGCAATCAAAGTCAGAAAAGTATCGGGAATTACTGCATAATTGTACGGATAGACCGGGATAATATCACTCGATTTTATAAGCAAACTAGTATTAGCGCAATTATTGGATTCATTACTTTCAGAAACCTGATCAAAAGCATCGAGACATACTGAGAACTGATTGACGCCTATACCTTTTAATGGATCAACATACATTGAAAACATAACCGTATCGGCATAGCCGGGTGAAGGAATCAATCTTTGAAATGTTTCTGAAGTATTATCCGGATATATTCGCTGAACCTCTAACACAATAGAATCGAAGACAGAGCTACCAACATTTTTCGCAATAACATAAAGTTGAAAAGAATCCAATTCACTTGAAATCTCAGTTGGTGTAAAATATATCTCAGAAGGGGTTAAAACATAATCTGGCAAAGGGAAACCACCAAGTCTAAGCACAGGATCGCCATGCAAAGTCATTTCATAGCAAACATCTTTTATATTTGCATCTCCTGGAAACTGAATTTCAGCAATAGTTTTTTGTATAATCAGCCCTATAGGCTCATTATAACTTTTGCGAGCAATATTACTAATAAGTTCCTCACTATACACATTCAAATATGAAGCGTATGATTTTGTAATGGAACCTAAGTAGCCGATCATCCCTTTTTTCTCAATTATTACAAATGCCTCAGATGAACTGTATGTTGGCTCATATAAATCTCCAGCAAAACACGAGTTTGCAATCAAAAAAGGATATTTCTGGTAATTACTATACTCATCAGGATTATCAATTGAAATATCGAACCCAATACCGGCAGCATGACCGAAGAAATTCAACATAGAAACCCCATTATTGATAATAGTCTTCAAACTATCACTGGTGTTTTGCTGTATAGGTGCAGTTGATGTTTTAGTAAAAGTAGAAACAGACCCTCCAAAATAAGGACCTTCAAGAGTATCTTTATAATGATTAAGATAGCCCAAAAGCATTAATGATTCACCATAACTTGAACCCCCGGCAAAATGCAGCACCTTTTTCATCCACTGCTTCTCATAAGGATCGGCAGGATTATATGGTGCATTTTGAGCTGCTTCAAAATCCTGCATTTTTTCAAGATACCAAGAAATTTCTGTTGATGTTCTTGCAGCAAGTCGCCCTGTTGGTATTGCTGGTTGGTATAATGAATCAAGAATTCCGCTCGTAAGCATAATATCTGATGGAGGGATACCATAAGATGGGACATATGTAAGCGCACTATAGGTCGAATTTGTACGATAATTATAAGGGCTATCACCAGCTTTATACGATTTTCCAATCAGGAAAAGGCCATGTATGGTATCAGCAAATTCAGTTAGCCCAAAACGAACAAAATTGCGAATAGCCAAGGGATGCTTACTTATTCCATAAGAAAACTCATTATAAAGCACATCAATATCAGCTACAAGAACCTCATAGCCAGTACTTCTTCTATAATTGGCATACTCTTCAACTTTTGCCGACATACTTTTGTGCGCAATAATAATATAATCAACATCATCATATTGAGCGTCTGAATAATCGACAAATTTTGCATAAGAAGTTAAACTAGTATTTACAGGAAACAAATCAACCACTTGTGTAATTCTATTTTCGCAGGTGATATACAAGTTCTTTTCCGAAGCACTATTGGGTACCAAAAAACTCAGAGTTGAACCTGATCGCACTGTTAGTATTCTACGGTGGTTAGTAATATCATATACCACACAACTATCAGTAGCAGGAGCATTTAACCCTGTAAAACTGAAATAAGCCTTAGAAAGGGTTCCATCACCAGCACTAAATTGCATTGTAGAATTATTGGCCATATTCAACTCTCTAGGATACTTAATTTGAATATAACTCAATCCATTTCGATCGGCATTTGAGCCAAGATCATTTGGAAGAACAAAATTGAATACTGTTGAAGGATTACCCAATGAGGCGGGCGATACTGTACGCTTGATTTTTATTGGAACATAACCTTCATAGAGGGTATCTATACTTTGCCCAGCAAAAGAAATAGTCATATGATGATCTGGAGCCAAGCCATCGTAATTGGACTCTCCAAGAATGAGCATCTCTATCTGAGCTTGTGGGCCAGACAAATACGCATACGGGCTCTCAACACTCCTGTTAAAAGATTGCGGAACGCCAGGATATTGAGTATTAATAGTCATTGGTGAGTCAAACCATCCCTCACAGTTTGTATATTCAGAGCTCGTAATACCCTGTGAATCTGTTTTCCCAGTATAGTACGTACTAAAATAATTCTGTCTAGATACATAATTCACATAAGTCTCGCTCGTATAGCCTGTGAAATTTTTGTCGGTCTCTACTGTTAATCGCCTATTGGAAATACCAGTTGTCCATGTCAAAAAATATGCCGCAGAATCATTAAAAAAACTATAATCAGGATTGGGGTGATCTCCTGGGGTTTTATACATGTTTTCGTCAAACCACCCGTCGTTTGCCTCAGCATAAAACTCTATATAATCAGTTGAATTAAAAACACCGTCACTTTCACCCTTTACATAAATATATTGCTCTACACCCTTTGCAAAAATCTGAATCTGACGAGGGTCAAATGTTGTAATTGGAATACCCTCGCTTACCAAAGTTGAATAATTGATGCGAAAGACACCATCATTTCCAACTCTTATTTTATAATACGATTGACTATAATTAATCCACTCATTGCCATAGTTTTGCGCTCTTAAAGCGAAAGAAAATGAGAAAAGCAAAAACAAAACTGCTACTAAAGAGATATATTTCTTTTCCATAGGCTTTATAAACTTGGTGATGTTTCTTTACCGTTGATATTAAGCTTAAGTGAAAACACATGAGAATACAGAGCAACACTTACATCTCCAATATCGGTAAAAGCATAGTCGATCGTTAAAACATTTTTGATATTTATTCCCACGCCCAAGTTTGGCTGCATGGTTCTTACCAAATTTCCATCAAAATTGGTTTCTTGCTGAATATTTCCAATTCCTCCACGTAAAAAGGCAAAACTCTTATACCCAAGCTCAAATCCAAAATGTGGATCAATACTCATGAAATTTGTTTTAATCAGCGTATTTCTTTTCCCATCAAATGTTACATCTAATCCTGCTTCAGGATAGATATTAAACGAATTTGAGATTTGAAAGGACCTGCCTCCTCCTAGCAATAAACGTGGTAGTGTAAGTTCTAAACTATTTTCAGGAATTTCATTCCCGGTTAATGTAAATACTTCACGGGTACGATCATCTAGGGTGAAAGACCATGCGTTGAAAGTTGATGTAACATCTCTCAAAACTGCACCAAATTTCCATTTCTTCAGTTGATATTGAGCTCCGGCATCAATTCCAAAGCCCCAACTGCCTCCAAAATCCCCAATTCTGCGGCGAATAATTTTCACATTGGCTCCAATACGCAGATTATCAATAGGCATTTTGCGAGAATAAGAAATCAGAAAAGCATTGTCTATTGCACTAAAAGTAGTAATCCTATCATAGTCTATATTACCCTGTGCATCAATTAGATCTGTAGTATTTGGTATATTATCAACTCCAAAACGAATATAGGTAAAAGCTAAAGCTGAACTATCGCTCGTTACAGCGGCAATGCTAATGTTATCATATTTAGCAATCCCTGCAAAATACTCACTATGCATTAGAAAAACTTGCCTAGCAGAAGGAGTTAAAACTAAACCAGCAGGATTCCAGTATGCAGAAGTCGCATCATCTACTGAAGCAATTACAGAATTCGACATACCCAAAGCTCTCGCTCCAGTACCTATGGCTAGAAACTCATTCGAATACTTAGGCGCTTGTGCTGATAGTATTAGAGATACAAAAATGAATGCAAGGAAAAATAATGGCTTTCTCATAAATTTACGCTCTTCAATTTTGATTGAATTAACGGCCTAAAGTTAAAAAAAGTACATTAATATTATGCTTTTTGCAAAAAATACTTAAAAACCATGTTAATTCAATTCACTTTTAGTACAAGTAACCGAAAACTGAACAAATACTACCGTTAACTAAATTGTTAGTTATTCAACTATTTTCTTAGTTATATTTGTTTCAAAATTGCAAGCATGGAAAAAGAACTTACTAAAGCAGAAGAACAAGTGATGGATTTCTTATGGAATCTCAAGCAAGCTTTTGTAAAAGACATTGTTCAAAAAATGCCTGATCCAAAACCAGCTATTACTACCGTATCTACCATTATTAGAATTCTTGAAAAAAAGGGATTTGTTTCTCACGAATCCTTTGGGAAAACGCATCGGTATTTCCCACTTATAAGTCGAGAGGAATACTCAGCACAATGCACAAAGAACCTGATTGGGAGGTATTTTTCAAATTCAGTCGGCAATCTGGTCTCATTTTTCAGCAAGAAAGAAAATTTAAGCCTTGAAGAGCTTGAAGAGCTTCAGAATCTCATTAATAAAGAAATTCAAAAAAAGAAAAAATCATGAGTATTTTAGAATATCTGTTTCGCTCATCGTTGGTATTATTCATTTTCATGATAATATATCAGCTACTATTAAAGCAAAAAGCCAGTCACCATCACAGCAGAGTTTTTATTCTACTGGCATTCATAATTAGTATAGTTTCTCCGGCACTACAGTTTACAAGCAGTGGCAGTATTAGCGAAGTGCCCGGCTATATTATCAATGAAGTCATTGTATCCAACAAGACTGTGACAAATACAGCTGCCAATGAAATACCAGGCTCAACACTCATACTTTTCTATTACTTGATTATTTCAGCATTTTTCGCAGTGCGCATACTCATTGGACTTGGAAAGATTTTCTATCTAAGACATACTCACAGTCACTTTAAAGAAGGGTCGCACGAAATAATATTATTGAATAAAGAGATGCCTGTGTTTTCATTTTTCAATATAATTTTTATTCATAACACCCTTATTCATACTGAAGTGCATGAACACGAAAAAGAACATACAAGACTAATGCACTCCATTGACAGACTTTTCATTTCCATTACTGGAATTCTTTTCTGGATAAATCCGGCATACTGGATTCTAAAAAAGGAATTGGAAAGAGTACACGAATACCAAGCCGACCAAGCTGTGCTCAATAAAGGAATTGAACGAGTAAAATACCAAGAAATATTGTTATCGCTAAGTATGGGTTATCCGACAGTATTACCTGTCAACCAATTCAACAAATCTTTCATTAAAAACAGAATTATTATGATGAACACAAAAAAACAATTTAGCAATCGACGTTGGCTCCTTACGCTGCCATTAGCATTAGCTACTGTATGGATTATGGCCTGCAGTCACAGTCCTGCAAAAAATGACCAAACAACTACAGATGGCCAAGAAACTGTAGAAATAGAAGAAGTCTACCATGAAGTAGACAAGATGCCTGAATTTCCCGGCGGTCAGGAAGCGATGGGTCAATTCTTTGTAGACAATGTCAAATACCCAGAAAAAGCCAAGGAAGATGGCATACAGGGAAAAGTATTTGTAAACTTCATTGTTGACAAAGACGGAAAAATTAAAGATGTTTCCATAAAGCAATCGGTAAATCCCGAGCTTGATGCCGAGGCCATACGAGTGGTTAAAATGATGCCCGACTGGACGCCAGGTGAAAAAGACGGTAAAGCGGTTGCCGTTGAAATTACCCTGCCGGTAAATTTTGTATTATCTGATGAAAAGTAATGCAAAACAAATTAAAAATGCGGTATAGAAAAAGGGGGCTCCGGCCTCTTTTTTGTTTTATACCTTCCACACCACATCCCCTACCCCATTTTCTTTTGCCAGAAAACGTGCCAGCACGAAGAAATAATCGCTGAGGCGGTTCAAGTAAATGATAATATTTTCGTTGCCTTTATCTGTTTCAAATAAATCTAATACTCTGCGCTCTGCCCTACGGCAAACGGTTCTGCAAACATGTGCTGCGCTTACGGTAGAATGTCCGGTAGGCAAAATAAAATGCGCCAACTCGGGAAGCTCCTCATTCAAGCGATCAATTTCCTTTTCGAGTTTTTCTGCCATTTCAGCATTCAAATCCGGAAAAAACTTGGGTTCGCTATTTTCTGGATCAGTGGCGAGATGAGATTCTATTAAAAAAAGATCTTGTAAAATACCCCGAATAAAGTGTTTTTCTATTCCTTCTTTTATTGAATCGTGTAACACACCGCAGAAAGATTTTAGCTCATCAACTGTGCCATAAGCCTCTACCCGAACATGATTTTTAGGTACTCTTACACCCCCAATTAATGAGGTATTGCCTTTATCGCCTTGTTTTGTATATATTTTCCAGTTTTTATTACTCATTCTTCATCATCTTTCAGGTTCGCAAGCATTACCTGATAATTGGTTACATTTTCATTACGTTCATCGGTTTCAATTAATCCATCGCGCAAGCGTATAATACGATGTGCATAACGGGCAATATCCTCTTCATGGGTAACAATAATAATAGTATTCCCTTTGCGATGTAATTCATCAAATAGCCCCATTATTTCAACTGATGTCCGAGTATCAAGGTTTCCTGTTGGTTCATCAGCAAGAATAATAGAAGGATCATTTACCAGAGCTCTGGCAATAGCCACACGCTGACGCTGTCCACCCGACAATTCGTTGGGCTTATGTTCCATTCTATCTTCAAGCGCTACATCTGTAAGAACCTTTTCTGCTCTTTCCATTCTTGCATCTTTTTTATAGCCTGCATAAATTAATGGTAAAGCAACATTCTCTAAAGCCGAATATCTGGGAAGCAAATTAAAAGTCTGAAACACAAAACCAATTTCCTTATTTCTAATCTCGGCAAGATTATTATCATCAAGCTGGCTAACATCCTGATAATTCAAAATATACGTTCCGCCAGTTGGTGTATCGAGACAGCCAAGAATATTCATCAATGTGGATTTACCAGAGCCAGATGGGCCCATTAGTGCAAGATATTCGCCTTTTTCAAGATTAAAAGAAACCCCATTTAATGCTTTAACAATTACAGTTCCTACCTTGTAATGACGTTCAATACCGCTTAATTGTATGATTTCAGACATCGTATCAGATTATATCTTACAAAGATAAGAAATATAAATAGTGCTATTCATAAATCAAATAAGAGATTTAGTAAAGTCACGAAATCAGCGCTCACACATTTAGAAATCTTTTCACAAACCTTGATACCAAAGCAGCATTGCTTTCGTTATTTGAATAATTATTCGTATTTTCGGGCATTGAAAAAAGATGATTTTATGAGAAAAAAAATAGTTGCTGGCAATTGGAAAATGAATAAATCACTCAAAGAAGTAGAGCATTTTGCAAAGGCATTTATAGACATTACAAGTGACTCAGATCTTAAAAGAAGTGAAGTCATGCTTTTTGCACCATATATTTTTCTTAGCACATTGCAATCTCATTTCTCCAAAAAGAACATCATTATTGGCGCGCAGGATGTCAGCGAACATGAAAAAGGAGCATATACCGGTGAAGTTTCGGCACCTATGCTTAAAAGTATTGGGATCAAATATTGCATAGTCGGACATTCAGAGCGCAGGAAATATCATACTGAAACAAATGATCAGCTTCGCGAAAAGCTGATCCGTCTGTATGAAAATAAAATCACTCCGGTGTTTTGTTGTGGGGAGCAACTTGAAGAGCGCAATAATGGGAATCATTTCAATGTTGTTCGAAATCAAATTATTGACTCAGTACTCTCTTTGTCGGAGGAAATGTACAAAAACATCATTATTGCTTATGAGCCAATTTGGGCTATTGGCACAGGCGTAAATGCAAGTCCTGATGAAGCTCAGGAGATGCACGCATTTATTCGACAGCTTTTTTCGGATGAAGCCGGAAAAGAATTTGCAGCGCAATTAAGAATACTCTACGGAGGCAGTGTTTCTCCTGAAAATTCAGAATCTTTATTTGCTCGCAAAGATATTGATGGTGGTCTTATTGGCGGAGCTTCTTTAGCAGCCGAATCACTATATTCTATTCTTCAAAGCAGTAATGCATGAAGCAAGTAAATAAAATGATACAATTAAGCTTTGATCTCACCGGCCAGTCCGATGAAGCAGATCAGCTCATTGCCATTCTCAGCGAGGCAGGCTTCGATAGTTTTTGGCAGGAAGAAAACGAAGTGCATGCATATATAGCACAAGAAAAGCTCAATACTGCAGAAATAACAAAGCTATTGCAAGAGCAATTTCAAAACAAAATACCTGCTTTTCGAGAATCCGAACTGGAAGATATAAACTGGAATAAAGAATGGGAAAAAAATTATGATGCCACAGTTGTGGCAAATCAAATATTTATTTATGCTCCATTTCATGTAAAAAACGAATCTTATCCCTATTCGATTCTTATTGAACCGAAAATGAGTTTTGGCACTGCACATCATGGGACAACGGCTTCAATGCTAACCTTTCTTCTAGAGACGGATATAAAAGAAAAGTCAGTAATTGATGCGGGCTGTGGCACAGGAATACTGGCAATATTTGCATCTATGCTTGGAGCAAGAGAAGTTTTTCCATATGATAATGACCCATGGTCGGTAGAAAATGCAAACGAAAATTTTACCCGCAATGGCATCTCCGGGGTTCAGGTTCAACTTGGAGAATCTGAAATACTTGAGGGAAAAACTTGCGATATTTTTCTAGCCAATATCCACAAAAATGTTATTATTAAAGAAATACCAGAATATGTCAAAACACTTTCAGCAAATGGGCTGCTTTTCTTAAGTGGGTTTTATCTTGCTGATTTGGACGATATAAAAACAGTATGTAAAGAAAACGGATTACTTTTTGAGAAATATCTTGAAAAAGACCAATGGATTGCTGCAAAATTCACAAAAAAGGACTTTCAAATATGAGAATTATTGTTTCACTACTCTTTGTTCTGATATTTTCAGGCATAACAAAAGCCCAAATCAAGGAATTTTCGGATGACCCGAATAAATTCCTGATTGAAATGACCTCCATGTACACAGAATTGGAGAATAAAACCCAGCGAAAAGAAGGTGAAACCTTTATGCTTGAGAAATTCACTCCTTTTTGGAACACTTCATTGGAAACAGCTCAAAAAATAAAAATAATTGAGAATTGCAATCAAATGTTAAAGGAAAAGATGAGAGCCTACCCTCACTTTATGAAATATATGGTAAGCCTCATGAATCTTTACGAAAGCAATAAAATGCCAACTACATTTGAAGCATGGCATTCTACATTGGCGGAGCTCATGAAAGAATCAACCAGTAATAAATTCCTTCAGTTTCTAGAAACATCCGACAGCCTTTTCATGAGTAATTATCTCTACAAATCCTCCACTACAGAATGGCAGGCCAGCAATAATAACTACCAGTTTTCTTACGAAGATGAACCCGTAGTTACTTTTCCGGCATTAACACTAACTTGCTACGCCAATGGAGATAGTGCTGTCATTTACAATACTAGCGGAAAGTATTACCCCTTAAAAAAATCATGGGTTGGCGATAAAGGGAAAGTTGATTGGATGAGAGCAGGATTCAAGCCAGATGAAGTTTATGCTGAATTCGGCTACTACACTGTTGACTTAAAAAGCAGGCATTTCAATGTTGATTCAGTGCAGTTTTATAATATGGAATTTTTTGGCGGCAAACCTTTGCTTGGAGAACTGGAAGAAAAAGTATTGGCAAATAGAGACGGCGACAAAGCACTATATCCCGAGTTCAATTCCTATGATAAGAGACTTGAAATAAAAAATATTTATAAAGATGTAGATTTCGAAGGTGGCTTCCGAATGAAAGGACCAAAATTATTGGGATTTGGGGATGAAATCTACGATGCTATTTTAACCTTCAAAAAAGATGGTGCTCCTTTTCTTATTTCCAGGTCAAAAAGCTTTGCCATTAGAAAAGATCGCGTAAACAGTGATAATGCTTCACTAAGCATTCTTTTTGATGGAGATTCTATTTATCACCCTGGGCTCACAATGAAATATCTAGATTCACTCAAAGAGCTTTCTTTTGTTCGATTAAACGAGGGGCTCGCACAAACTCCATTCTTCAATACATACCACCGCATTGAAATGAATTTTGAAGCCCTCTACTGGAAAATGGATGAACCCAAAATTGACTTCTCAATGATCAGAGGACCTGGGTCTGCCAGTGAAGCACTTTTCGAATCAATGAATTATTATAGTGAAGCGCGTTTTGAAAGAATCAGAGGAATTGACGACATTGACCCCTTAACACATCTGAAAGCATACTCTAAAATTGTGGGGTCAAGAATGTTTACCGTTCTCGATTTCGCTAAATACCGAAGAATTCAGGTAGAATATATTAGAGATCAAATTGTTACTCTTGCCATGCAAGGCTTTGTATATTTCAATCCTTCAACCGACATGATAACGGTTAAAGAGAAAACATACGATTATATTTCCTCTAAAGCAAAAAAATCAGATTACGATGTTTTACAATTCAATTCGATAATAGAGAAAGAGGATAATGCTACTTTAAGTCTCCTTAACTACGACTTAAAAATGAGAGGAATATCACGCGTATTTCTCAGCGACTCTCAAAAAGTATATATCTATCCTGAAGAGCAGGAAATTATTATGCAACGTAATAGGGATTTCACTTTTTCAGGCCGTGTGCATGCAGGGTTATTCGACTATTTTGGAAAGAATTTTTCTTTTGAATATGATAAATTCAAACTCAATTTACCCATCATCGACTCTATGACTTTTAGAGTAAGAAGTAGAACACCTGATGATTATGGTTATTATCCACTGGTAAGAGTTCGCAGTGTTGTTGAAGATCTTAGCGGTGATATTCTTATTGATCACCCCAATAATAAATCCGGACTCAAACCATACTCTGAATATCCAATTTTCAACTCCAAAAAATATTCCTTTGTTTATTACGATAAGAATTCCGATTATCCAGGCAAATATCCACGAGAAAACTTCTTTTACAGAATAAACCCCTTTGTTTTAGATAGTTTGGACGACTTTTCCACAGATGGTCTTGAATTTGAGGGATATCTGGCCTCGGCTGGCATATTCCCTGACATTGATCAACCATTGAAAGTAATGAAAGATTACTCTTTGGGTTTTATTCGAGAAACTGGACCTGCAGGATACCCTGCTTACGGCGGAAAAGGAACATTTACCGATTTAATCCGCTTATCAAATGAAGGATTGAGAGGTGATGGAACACTGGAATATTTGTCTTCGGAAAGTAAATCGGATAATTTTCTTTTCTTCCCCGATTATATGACCTCTACAGTAGATGAATACATTGTTCACGAACAAAAAGGCGGTGTAGAATACCCTCCTGTTACAGCAAAAAATGTTGAGCAGGAATGGCGACCTTACGAAAATGTTTTATCGATAAAAACAACAGATACTCCAGCAAGATTATATGCTGAAGATAGTGAGCTTAACGGAACCATCAATATTACTCCCGAAGGCATGACTGGCAGTGGTGTTATGGAATTTAGAAATGCGATTGTTGTATCGAATAATTACAGCTTCAAAAACCGGGTTTTTGATACAGACACCTGCGATTTTAGTCTAAAAACCATGGAGGAAGAAGAACTCGCTTTCAATACAAAAAACTATAAAGGTCATGTTGATTTTGATGAGCGAAAAGGTGAATTCAAATCCAATGGTGGTACTTCTCTAGTGGAATTTCCTGTCAATATGTACATTTGTTATATGGATCAGTTCGATTGGTTTATGGACAAAGATGAAATTGAACTCCAAAACAATGAAAAAAATATTCCAGGTTTGGATGAAATGGACATCAGAGCGCTTGCCGATATAGATCTTGCGGGTTCCGAATTTATCAGTACTCACCCAGGGCAGGATTCTCTTCGTTTCAGTTCTTCTCGTGCAAAGTATAGTCTGAAAGACAAAATTATTCAGGCTTACGATGTTAAAATCATTAAGGTTGCTGATGCTGCTATCTTCCCTGGCGACGGGAACGTAACCATTTTGAAAAAAGCAGAAATGGTGCCTCTCGAAAATGCACAGATTCTAGCCAACACCACAACCAAATACCACAGTGTATCCAATGCGAAAGTGTATATTCAAGGAGCCAATAGTTATACCTCTGATGGTTTTTATGATTATATCGACGAAATGGAAGGGGTTCAACGTATCTATTTTAGCGAAATTAAAGTAGATTCCACATTACAAACCAGAGGTATTGGTCACATAAGCGATTCCGCTGGATTTACGCTCAATCCATACTTCGATTATAAAGGAGATGTAAACCTAATTGCATCAAGAGAATTTCTCAATTTCGATGGTGGAGCACGCGTACATCATAATTGTGATACTTTGCCACAGGAATGGCTAAAATTTAATGCCGATATTAACCCGTATGAAATTTACATTCCTGTACCAGAACAACCTTACAATACGGAGGGAGAACAGATTTTTGTAGGTTTATTTTTCTCCAGTGATTCAGTAGGTGTTTATCCCACCCTGCTTAATAGAAAATACTATGGAGGCGATCCAGAACTAGCAACATCTTATGGCTATATTACTTATGATAAATCCTCGAATGAATATAGGGTATCTTCTAAAGAAAAACTGATGCAGCCAATGCTGCCTGGAAAATATTATAGTTATTCTGTATTTAAGTGTCAGGCAAGAGCAGAAGGCAAACTTTCTTTTGGCGACAATCTTAGCCGCGTAAAAATGACCAATTATGGTCGAGCCGACCATTTTATGCGTGATGACAGCACAATGATTTATACCATTGGAGAACTTGATTTCTTCTTCAACGATGAGTGTCTGAAATTGATGCAAGAAAGCTTTGCCGCTTATCCTGAACTTGAAGCTACAAGTGTAAAAAGCGAGCAATACCTTAAATATCTTGGCGAAGTATTACCTGATGAGGAAGCCAATAAAGTGGAAACAGAACTCACACTATATGGTTATCTAAAAAAAATGCCTGAAGCACTGCAGCACACAATAGTATTTACAGATCTTACATTGAAATATAATGCAAATACCCGCAGTTACGTTTCAATAGGCGATATTGGCATAGGCAGTATGGGCGAAACGCAGATAAACCGCTATGTAGAAGGAAGGATAGAACTCATTCAGAAACGTGGTGGCGACCGCCTGACCATGTATTTTGAACTTTCTCCGTCTGAGTGGTATTTCTTCTACTATTATAATGGGTTAATGACTGCACTTTCCTCCAATAAAGAATGGAATGATCTCATTATTAACACCGACCCGGACAAACGCAGGTTGAAGGCTGAAAATGGTGAAAAAGCCTATAATTACTATACATCTACCACTTCTCGAAAGAAGAAATTCCTTGAAAAAACCAGCATGGAATACGATGAAGAATAAATCGCAAACCAAATACACAATATATGAAAATTGAAAACGACAAGGTTGTTTCCGTAACCTATAGTTTGAAAGAGAACGATGAAAACGGAGCTTTACTGGAAGAAACCAATGAGAATGGTCCTTTGGTATTTTTATACGGACATGGAAATCTTATTCCAGGCTTTGAGAAAAACCTTAAAGATCTAGGATTAAATGATAGTTTTGCTTTTACCGTTAGCCCCGAAGAAGGCTATGGCGAATATGTTAAAGAAAATGTAGCCGAAATTCCCAGTCAAATTTTTATGCAAGAAGGGAAAATGAATACAGAATTGGTTCAGGTTGGACGAATTCTTTCTTTGCAAGATCAAGAAGGGCGTGTTTTCAATGGGAAAGTTTTGAGTATTGCAGAAGAAACTATTACCATGGATTTCAATCACCCAATGGCTAGCAAAACATTGCATTTTTCAGGAAAAGTAATTGAAATACGCGATGCTTCTGAAGAAGAGCTTTCGCATGGTCACGTGCACGGTGCACACGGTCACCAGCACTAAACGCCTAAAAGGAAAATACATCTTTTTTTATGCAAATCGGGCCTGGATCTTTTCCAAAGATTCAGGCTCTTTGTTTGGATAAACTCTTCGGGTGTATTAATTTCTGCAGCAATACAAAGCTTTGTCTCACCGGGTAATGCACTAAACATATCATCCAGCATTGAATTTGTTCGATATGGAACTTCCATAAACACTTGAGTGTATTTATCGCGTTGAACAGCAATACTGAGTTTTTTGATGGCTGATCTTTTCTGGTCAGTTTTTGCAGGAAGATAACCATGAAAAACAAATTGCTGTCCAGAAAATCCAGAAGCCATTAAAGCCATCATTATAGAAGACGGACCATATAATGGAATAATTTGAAAGCCTTGTTCATGCGCAATGGCAACCACTTCGTGACCGGGATCAGCCACACACGGCAAACCCGCCTCAGACATTAATCCAAAGGAATCAGCTTCCTTTAAAAATTCCAAAACCTCAGGAATACTTTGCTTTCTATTATGCTCATTGAATTCCAAAAATTCAGATGAACGCAAATCATGGGGATATCCACTGCTTTTCAGAAAACGTCGGGCAGTAGTGGCCTTTTCTACAATAAAATGCTTAAGAGAGAATACTATTTCTCGTTGATAATCAGAATATATTCCACCTTCAGGAACAAAGCCAATATCGCTAGGAATTAAAAATAGTTTTTTCATTACCATGGTAAATTATCAAGATCGGCATTGCCGCCGGAAACAATGATTGCAATATTTTTTCCTTTAAATATTTCCGGGTGATTCATCACAATAGCCAATGCTGCAGCACTCGATGGCTCCGCCATAATTTTTGCACGTTCCCACATCAATCGCATGGCTTTTACGATACTATCCTCACTACAAGTTAGAATTTCATCCACATGATCAAGAATAATCGGAAAAGTCAAGTCCCCCAATGATGTCCTCAATCCGTCTGCAATCGTTTGTGGGTTTACAGATGGAACAAATGTTTTACTATCAAACGAGAGCTTAGCATCATTTGCCATTTCGGGTTCTGCAGCAAAAACCTTTACATTATTTCCAAAATACTTGGCCGCCAATGCAGTTCCGCTAAGTAATCCACCACCACCCACAGGCGCAATAATAATGTCAGGTGAATAATCTTCAAGAATTTCTTTAGCTGCAGTAGCCTGCCCGGCAATAATATCGTAATTATCGTATGGATGTATCTCCACGGCTTCTACTTCCTGCATTACTTTTGCAAGCGTAGATTCCCGGGCTTCCAGTGTTGGAATACAAAATGTAATATCAGCATGATACTCTTGAACTGCAGCAATTTTACTTTTTAGTGAGTTTTCAGGCATCACGACATGGGCTTCAATTCCAGCAAATTTTGCCACCCTGCTCAAAGCCTGTGCGTGGTTTCCTGATGAATGTGTTGCCACTCTTCCTGTGAACCCACTTTCCATTAGTTTAAACACAGCATTAGAAGCGCCCCTGGACTTAAAAGCACCTGCCTTTTGTAAATTTTCGCACTTAAACTGAATGGTAGCGCCACAAATTTTATCGATACTTTCGCATCGCATCAATGGAGTGCTATGAATATAAGACTTTATTCTGCTATGGGCACGAATCAAATCATCCTTGGAAGGAATCATGTAATCTATTTTTTCTCATAAATATCAACAATTGCTTCAGCTGCACCACTAACATGAGCATAGGTTGTGCGAAACCCTTCTTCAAGACCATAATAAGGATCAGGAACTTCGAGATGCTCGCCTGGATAAACAACATCAAGCAAAAGCTGTACTTTCTTCATATCTTCTTCATTACGAGCGCGAGCTTTGATGTCTGTAAAATTTTTGCGATCCATCACAAAGATGTGATCAAACTCATCGAAATCCTCTTCTGTAAACAATCGTGCGCGGTGATCTGATACATCTATATCCTTCTTCATCAGCACCTTCTGAGCTCTTTTATCGGGAGCATCACCAATGTGATATGGTTCAAACCCACATGAATCGACTACCGAATCACTACCAATTTGTTCCAATTTACGACGAAGAAGTCCCATTGCCATGGGAGAACGGCAAATATTGCCATGACAGACCATCAAATATTTCATAGAGTTTTTGTTTCAAAGATACAAAAAAATGCTCGAATAATGATATAGATCAATAAGTATGTAAAAGAAAGATATTAATGATTAATTTTGCATAAAACGAGGTTTATGTTGCACAAAATCATACAGTTTAGTATTTCTCATAAATTAATAATCATATTACTTACTGCAAGTATTACTGGCTTTGGCATATATGCAGCGCTTAATATTCCATTAGGAGCTGTGCCCGATATTACAAACAATCAAGTTCAAGTCATTACAACTAGTCCTAATCTTGCAACTCAGGATGTTGAGAAATTCATTACTTATCCCATTGAGCTGGAAATGGCTAATTTACCGGGTGTTGAAGAAATTCGCTCTATTTCAAAATTTGGCTTATCGGTAGTTACCATAGTATTTGAAGAAAGTATGGACACATATTTACCAAGGCAACTAATTGCTGAGAAGCTCAGTGCCGCCTCGGAAAATATTCCAGAAGGATTTGGCACACCTGAAATGGGACCCATCAGTACTGGTTTGGGAGAAATCTATCAATACATTCTTGATGTAAAACCCGGATATGAAGGGAAATATTCCATTTCTGAACTCAGAAGCATTCAAGATTGGATTGTAAAAAGAGCCCTTAGCGGAATTCCCGGAGTGGTAGAAGTAAACACGTGGGGAGGCTACCTGAAACAATATGAAGTTGCAGTCAACCCTGAGCAGCTTAAGAAATTTGAGCTTACCATCGGGGATGTTTTCCTTGCCTTACAAACAAATAATGATATAGCGGGTGGAGCATACATAGAAAAAGAAGAGCAAAGCTATTTTATTAGAGGAGATGGTCTGCTAAAAAGCATTGAAGACATTGAATCTGTTGTTGTGCAAAACATTGATGGCATTCCGATTCGCATTCGCGATATTGCTATTGTTCAACTTGGTCATGCCAATCGTTTTGGAGCTATTACTGCCAATGGAGAAGGCGAAAAAGTTATGGGGCAGATTATGATGCTCAAAAACGCCAATTCCAATAAAGTTATCACAGCCGTAAAAAAGCGTGTAGCTGAGATTCAAAGCATACTACCAGAAGGCGTATATATTAATCCAATTATTGAGCGAAGTGAGCTCATCTCAAAAACATCTTTTACCGTTTTTGAAAACCTGATTTTGGGGTGTTTAATTGTATTTATCATCGTTCTTGTACTTCTTGGAAATCTCAGATCCGGGTTGGTAATTGCTTCAATGATACCACTCAGTCTTCTTTTTACGCTTTCAATGATGTATCTCTTCGGCATTGACGCCAACCTCATGAGTCTTGGTGCACTTGATTTTGGAATTATTATCGATGGTGCTGTTATTATTGTAGAATTCATCATGATACACATCATGACAAATAAGGCCAAAATACAATCAAGTGATAATAAGTCTCAAATAATGGACAAAATTTCGCTTGAAGGCTCCTCCAAAATGATGAATTCTGCCATTTTTGGTCAAATTATTATTCTTCTGGTTTTTATTCCTGTATTATCACTTACCGGAGTCGAAGGTAAAATGTTCCGCCCCATGGCGCTTTCGTTTAGCTTTGCTGTTCTTGGAGCCATGTTTTTTGGTCTCACTTGGCTACCGGTAGCAGCATCTTTGTTTCTTAAACCTGAAAAAAGAACTAAGAAAAACATCTCTGAACGGATCATGGACTTGGCTTACAAATCCTATTGTCCTGTTATCAAATGGTCATACAATCACAAAAAAATCATTTTCTCCATGGCCATTGCATCACTAATTGCAACAGGTTTTCTATTCACCAGAATGGGAGGAGAATTTGTTCCTACCCTTGATGAAGGAGATTTTGTTATTCAGCCGGCTCTGAAAACAGGAACATCATTATCAAGAACAATTGAATATACCACACAGATGGAGCAGATTCTCATTAATCAGTTTCCTGAAATTGATCAGATTGTGAGCAGAATTGGAGCAGCAGAAGTTCCTACTGATCCAATGTCGATGGAAGAAATTGATATGATTATCAAACTGAGACCCAAAAGCGAATGGGTTTCGGCTGGCGACAAAGAAGAACTGGCAGGTTTATTCAAAGAAGCGCTGAGTGTAATTCCCAATATTGAATACGAGTTTACACAACCTATTGAAATGCGCTTTAACGAGCTGATTACCGGTGTTCGTTCTGATTTAGCCATTAAAATATTTGGAGAAGATCTCGACATTCTAAATAATACTGCACGTGAAATTAAAGACCTGATTGAAGATGTTCCCGGTGCATCTGATGTTATTCTTGAAAAAACCGTTGGGCTTCCGCAAATCAAAATCACATATAACCGTGACATGATTGCATACTACGGGCTCAATATTGAAACCCTCAACATGTATGTATCTGCAGCATTTGGAGGAATGGTAGCTGGAAGCATCTTTGAAGGAGAAAAGCAATTTGACATGGTGGTTCGCTTTGAAGAAGACTTCAGAAACGACATTCAAAATATTGAACAGATTAATATTGCGCTTCCTGGTGGGCAAGGTCAAATCAGACTAAAAGATGTCGCCAATATTGAATATACTGAAGGTCCGGCAAAAATTTCACGCGACAATACACAAAGAAGAGTTGTGGTAAGCGTAAATGTACGAAACCGAGATCTACAATCTGTGGTGCAAGACGTTCAGGCACTTATCAATGCAAACATTAAATTACCTGCCGGCTATCATATTGAATACGGTGGACAATTTAAAAACCTTGAAAATGCGAGCAATCGACTAAAAATAGCCGTACCCATAGCGTTATTACTCATTTTTATTTTCTTGCATTTTGCGTTTAAGTCTATTAAAGAAGCCATTATGGTATTTTCAGCTGTACCGTTAGCAACAGTTGGAGGAGTAGCTTTACTTTGGATCAGAGGAATGCCTTTCAGCATTTCGGCTGGAGTTGGATTTATTGCGTTGTTCGGTATCGCAGTTCTCAACGGCATTGTGCTAATAGAATACCTGAAAGAACTTAAAGAAGAAGGAGTTACAGACATGCGAGAACGAATATTGAAAGCCACCAGAGGACGATTACGTCCAGTTCTTCTTACAGCTTCTGCAGCTGCATTGGGCTTCCTCCCAATGGCCATTTCCAATTCGGCGGGGGCAGAAGTACAAAGACCTCTTGCAACAGTTGTTATTGGCGGACTAATTACATCTACCTTGCTTACTATGATTGCCCTACCCTTACTATACGCAGTTTGGGATAATATCACGGGTATTCAATGGCGACCATTTAAACTAATCAGAGCCGATAAAAAGCTTCTTATGGTTCTTCTTTTTGGAATTGGATCTATAATTCAAGTCAATGCACAAGAAAGCACCTTATCATTAGAAGAAATTCAAGAAAAAGCTCTTCAAAACAACTTATCCATTTCCAATAGTCAGCTTGAACTGGAAGCTGCAAAAAAACTTCAGCATTCAGGGTATAGCTTTGATAAAACGTATATCTACTATGGAACTGATGAGAATAATATTGCCGAAAACGGTTATCCATTAAACATCTGGGGAATTGAGCAGGAATTCAAATTCCCAAGCTATTATTCAGGAAAATCGAAAATGCTGAAAAGCCAAACTAATTATTATTCCAATTCGCTTGATGCAGCTGCTCATATGCTTAAGAAAGATGTGGAACAAAAGTATTTTCGGATTTTATATTTACTCAATAAACAGAAGATTCTTATTAAATCGGATAGTCTTAATGCCGCAAACGAAAGCGCTGCCGAAGAAAATTTTAAAAGTGGACGAACTTCAAAGCTCGTATGGCTGAATGCCCGATCGCAAAGATCAAAAAGTCAAACTGAAGTTCAGAAAATCAATCAGGAAATTCAAAATGCGTATTTGGAGCTTTCGATCATAATGAATAGCAATAGAAGCTTAAATATTGATTATTCTCCTCTGAAAAAAACCGAAATTAAAATTCCAGATATAAATAGCGATCCCGGGTATAAACTAATGCAATCTAATGCTGAACTTCAACAACGAATGCTGCAATTTGAACGGAGAAAAATCTTGCCAGACATTAACCTTGGATACTATAATGGCAATAATAGCTATAGTCCTGGTCAAAACTATATGGGATTTGAGGTAGGGGTAAAAATTCCGCTATTTTTTCAAGGTCAGCAATCCGAAATTCAAGCACAGAAATTACAAGTGCAAATTCAATCAAACAATATTGAGCAATATGAATTGAAATTTTCCTTGCTACTTCAGAACCTTCTTACTGAAGCAGAAAATTATAACACCATCATTGAACGTTTTGAAAATGAAGATTTAGCACTTGCCGAAGAACTTAAAAAGTTTGCATCTGAAAGCTATTTAAGTGGTGAAATTGATTTCTTTGAATTTATCATAAGCATGAATAATGCTTTTGAAATTGAACTTAAATATCTTGACCTCCTAGCCGAATACAATCAAATTGCAACGGAGATTAACTATCTAATTTTTTGACAATTATGAAAAACAAATATTTTACAGCCATTTTCGTTTCGGTACTTTTCCTGGCTTCTTGTGGAGGCAATTCTGTACAGGAAGAGGCAATAAATGAAACCGATGAAATCACCATTAGTAAAGAGCAATTCAAAACATCAGGAATGGAATTGGGCTTGCCTATAGAGAAAGAATTTAATCACAGCATTCAAAGCAGTGGTTATATTCGGGTAAAACCTTCGGGAATCGCTCGTATTCATATCCCTGTTGAAGGCATTTTGCGCTACTACAATTTACAAGAAGGAACCTATGTATATAAAGGGCAATTGCTATTCAGCATTGAAAGCAATGAGATTTTGAAACTGCAGCAGCAATTCGCAGAAACTTCTGCTCTAATAAAAAGTAGTGAAGCTGAATATCTCAGATTGAAAAAACTTTCACAAAATCAAATTTCCTCACAAAAAGATTTCCAGGAAGCGGAAAGCAAGTATCTTAATATTCTTGCTACCTACAGAGGATTGCGAACACAATTGGAACAACTGCATATTGCACCCGAAAAAGTGGAACAGGGAACTTTTACCAAAGCGTACTATATCTACGCTCCTTTAAGCGGATATATCAGCCGACTTGATGCCATTAACGGGCAATACGCCAAAACAGATGACTTTCTTTTGGAATTAATCGATGTGCAACAATTGCAACTGGAAATCAATATTTTTGAAAAAGACATTGCATACATTGAAAAAGATATGGACGTAGAATTCTATCTTCCGGGACAAAACGACATCATTTTTCATGGAAACCTAAGCAGTATTGGAAAAAGCATTAACCCAGACACCAAGTCCGTAAGATGTTATGCTGATATTAACAAGAATAGCACATCGGATAAGTTTATTAATGGGATGTACGTGGAAACCATTCTTAAAAGTGATAAAAAAAGCGGTTTGAGTATCCCTGAACAAGCTGTGGTTTCCTCTGCCGGGCAAAACTTCATTTATATTAAAACAGGTGAAGATGAAACAAATTACTATTTCAAAGAATTAGAAGTGAAAACAGGCATGAAGAGCGATGCTCATATCGAAATTCTAAATAATATCAATGACAGTCTTTTAATTAAAGGAGCTTTTTCCATGCATCAAAACTAATTTTACGGCGCAACTCTACAATTTATCTACACTTAAAATCATTATCTTTGTGACCTTGCATTTCTAATGAAAATCAGATTACTGCATATCACATTTTTAGTACTCCTGCCCTTGTTTTCTCTTGCACAGGGCATGGAACATGATGACCATGAGCATGATTCACTTACGGTGGATTCGGCCATCATACCATTTATCTATGCCGATCCTTACAACTCTATTATAAACGATAGTTTGTATTACGACTATAGCTTAAGTTCTTTTCGAAGATTTAATCCGCTTCAGTCATTAAGTTTTTACAATTCCAACGGGGTTATGGGTTCTGTTTTTCAACCAAACTATTTCCCTGAAAGAATTCAGAATCAAGGTGGGTATTTCGACTTTTTCTCTGAACAAAAAATTTATAATCTTGAAAGAAAAGACATTTACTTATATTACAATAAAACTGCCTTTGTAGAGGCCAGTTATTCAAGTGGATATCAAAGGGAACAATATTTTAATCTTCAACATGCGCAGCCGTTAACAGAGCAATTTAGCCTCAGCCTCAATTATCGTTTGGTCAGCGCGCCGGGCGGTTTAAAAAATCAGAAAAGTAAGCAAGCTCATTTTCGAGGAACATTACATTATAAAGGAACCGGAAAAGCGTATCATGGCTTTATCAGCTTCTCTCAAAATAATATTCAGAGACAGGAAAACGGTGGAATTACAAATCCAGCCAATTTTCTCGATACTGTAATTTTCGATCGTCAATTGCTACCGGTATATCTCTACAGTGCTGAGCATAAATACATGAAAAGCGATTTATTCGTGGTGCATGGATTTACACTCAACAAATCAGCAAAAAAAGAAAATCAGCTCTTTGTCGAGCACGAATTTGCCATTACGGGAAAACATAGTGTTTATATTGATAATAATCCCCTAAGCGGCTTCTACAACCTTGTAATGCTCGATACTTCACGCACAGCAGACTCACTCAGACATCAAAGTTTGGAAAATTTTCTTCGTATTGGAAACAGAAGCAATCATTATTTCAGATGGTATATTCGTGGTGGATTTGTTCAGCATAAAATCTACAATACCTTTAAAGATAGTACCCTTCAAGAATCAGTTCTTGAGGCTGCATTCTCTTCGGGCATAATTCCTGATTATCAGGTTTTTGCCAACGGAAAAATGTCTCTTGTAGGCACTACACACAGTGATGTATTTTTTCACGGAGGCATAAAAGGCAGTGATTCACTAAAATTTGCAGGATTCGGTTCTGTCGATTTTCAATTGCAAATGCCATCGGTTTTTTTCAACGAATACTACGGCAATCATATCGCCTGGCTTGTCAATCCAAAACAAAGCAAAACACTGCTAATTCAGGGTGGAATTCGATATAAAAAGCACTCCATTTCTCTATTTCACAGCGTAGTAAATGACATGATGTATTTTACATCAGCCACTATTGCTCAAGGGGGGAACGGAATGGTTCAGGGCGCATTGTATAAAGGCAAATTTCATTTTGGCAGATTCATGGTCGATTTGAAAGGTGCATACCAATACGAAAGAAATGCACATTATATCAGCATTCCAGAATGGGCAGGTAGTTTCCGGTTGAGCATGAAAAACAATGTTTTCAAAAAAGCGCTTAGTCTCAGATCAGGAATAGAACTCAATGCAAATGCCCCATATTATGCAGATGCATGGGATCCGGTACGCCAGGTTTTTTATCGTCAAAATGAAATTAAAACCGGCGGATTTTTATATCCCGGAGTCTTTATAGAAGCTCAGATTAAAAGAATGCGGGTATTTGTAGAAATGCAAAACATAACCGCGGGTTTATTGCCCGTTGATTATTGGCAAATTCCGGGGTATCCCCTCCCCGACCGAAGTTTTCGCTTCGGCTTAAGTTGGATCTTTTTCAATTAAACTAAACTATGGCACTAAAAGCAGGAATTATTGGACTAACAAACAGTGGTAAAACGACCATTTTTAACTGTATATCAAACACTAAAGCCGAGGCAAGTAATTTTGCATTCAGCACCAATAAAAGTAATTTTGGAACAGCACAGGTTGCAGATCCACGCCTTTATGAACTGGATAAACTGATCAAAGCCGAAAAAGTCATTCCGGCAACTTTAGAACTTGTTGATATTCCCGGATTAGCAAAAGGCGCATCGCAGGGAGAAGGAATCGGAAATACATTTCTGAATGATGTACGAAATATGGATGCGCTCATTCACGTGGTACGTTGTTTTGACGACCCGCAACTTCCCCATATGGAAGGCAGCATTGACCCTGTTCGAGATAAAGAAATTCTAGATTTCGAATTGCAGGTAAAAGATCTCGATCAGATTGATAAAAAGCTTCAGAAAGTAGAAAAAGCATTCAAAACAGGTGATAAGACCTTAAAACCTGCATTTGACAGCTTAACAAAATTCAAAGCTCAACTGGAAGAGCTCAAAAATGTAAGAGATCTTGAATGGGATAAAAACGATGAAGAAGTAATTCAGGAATTATGTCTTCTTACGGCAAAACCTGTAATGTATATCTGCAATGTTGATGAATCTTCAGCCGTTGAAGGAAATGATTATGCAAAAGCATTTATTAGTGCAGTTGAGAAGGAAGAAACTGAGACTTTGATCATTGCCGGAAAATCAGAAGCAGAAATTAGTGAACTCGAAGATGAGAACGATAGAGTTGAATTCCTTTCAGATCTTGGTTTAACCGAGCCCGGTGTGCACCGAATGACACGTTCTGCCTACAAAATGCTCAATTTAGTTTCTTTCTTCACTGTTGGAGGCAAAGAAAACCGTGCATGGTCTATCCGTAAAGGGCTCAACGCCCAGCAGGCTGCAGGAACCATTCACAGTGATTTGGAAAGAGGATTTATTCGAGCAGAAGTCATCTCTTACGATGATATGATTGAGCTAAAATCGGAAGCAGCTTGCAAAGACAAAGGTAAAATGCGCCTTGAAGGCAAAACATATATTGTGCAGGATGGAGACATCTTGCATGTACGTTTCAATGTATAATACTATGCCGGAAAATAAAATATCTATGCTGATTGCCGGTCCCTGCAGTGCAGAATCGGAAAAGCTATGCATGGATACGGCTGAACAGATACTTTCCAAAACAAAAATTGATATTTTCAGAGCTGGAATCTGGAAACCCAGATCCTTACACAATACTTATAAAGGGCCACAAAACGAAGGATTAAAATACCTTGTCAAAGTTCAACAAGAGTTTGGCATCCCGGTTGCCACAGAAGTTGGAACAGCAGATCATGTAAAAGCATGCCTCGATGCCGGAATAAATCATGTATGGCTGGGTGCCCGAAGTGTTGCCAATCCTTTTACCGTGGACGAACTGGCAGAAGCACTTGAAAACACAGGACTGAAGGTCATGGTTAAAAACCCGATTGTACCCGATATTCACTTATGGGCCGGTGCAGTTGACAAATTATTAAGCCGAAATATTGAAATCACTGCCTTAATTCATCGTGGATTTGCAACATACGATGAAACGGTGTACCGCAATGAGCCGCTTTGGTCCATTTTTGCAGAAATGAAAAGTCGTTTTCCTAATATACCTATACTGGCTGATCCAAGTCATATGGCTGGGAAAGCAGCATATATTCCAATTCTTGCACAGGAAGCAATTGATATGGAAGCCGACGGGCTTATGATTGAAGTACATGCGGATGCAAAAAATGCTTTATCAGATGCAGCACAACAAATTTCGCCAGAAGATTTTCACAAACTGATGGATAGCTTAAGACAAAGAACTACAGCCTGCTGCGATGGCATTTCCATACAAGAACTTCGTGAGGAACTTGATGAAACAGATGAAAGACTGATTAAAATTCTCGCCCAGCGTTTAGAAATCATTCGTCGCATGGGACAAATAAAAAAAGAAAATAATATTAGTGTTCTTCAATTTGACCGTTGGAGGGAAGTTTTACAAAACCGCTTATCTTCAGGTGAAAAAAGCAAAATTGACAAGAACTTTCTAAAAGGATTACTAAAAAGTATGCACGATGAATCGCTGCGTATACAGCTGGAAATAATGAATGATAGCAAAAACAAAAGCCAATGAGAAGCGAACGGGCACTTTTTCGTTTAAAAAAATATCTTTCTTTCCGTCGCAGATCACAAAGTAGCTTTGCTTTACACTCGCCATTTTTGTATGAGCTATATAACGCAATGCGCGCAAGAAATTTCCTTAACAAGCAAGCGGAAGATGAGCTTAAAAACCTTCGAAAGGTATTTGCCTCAGATAAAACTCTTATTGAATTTGAAGATCCAGGTGCACGCGGTGGAACTATTAAATCTACAGTTGCTGAAATATTTAAACGTACTTCCAAGCCCATTCATCAGGCAGCATGTATCTCTGCAGCAGCGTCTTATATTAATGCAAAAAAAATCTTGGAATTGGGAACTGCTTTTGGCACCACAAGTCTGTGCATGCACTTTTTCAATCCAGAAGCCAGCATTTGCACCATGGAAGGAGTGAGCGCTATTGCTGAGAAAGCTGAAACGAGTTTAGCCATAGCCAAAGAAGGTAGTATCGAATCAAAAACGGGGCTTTTCAAAGATCTTTTGCCTGATTATATTAAGGAAAACCAAAATATTGATTTCGTTTTCATGGATGGGCATCATTCAGGAGCAGCCAGCACAGATTATCTAAATCAGATTTACCCTGCTTTATCTGATATTGCCATTATTGCAGTGGACGATATTTATTACTCATCGGATATGGAAGATTTCTGGAACTCGATGATTACAGATAATCGTTTTGAGGCCGGCTTGGATTTCTTTTATTTTGGATTATTGATTAAGAATTCCAATCTTCAGAAAATGAATTTCACCTTGAAGATTTGATATTTGCCTGATTCTCAATATAGTTTAATCATAGATGCAATCTACTTCGAGGGAGGGAGAATTTGCAAAAAATGAATTTCAAATTGAAACTCTGAGATCCGATGATTATCCTTTATTTTTTATCCGCAGATTACACAGATTCTCGCAGAAAATACTTAAAATTATTCCTTGCCGCAATCGTTCACATTAACGCAGAAAGAATCAGGCTTTGCCTGATTCGAAAAGTGCTAATTTTCTGCGTAATTTGCGTTAATCTGCGGATAAAATTTCTATCTTTGAGAAAAAGAAATGGAAGATTTCGACTTCAAAAATGAAACCTATCAGATCATCGGAGCCGCAATGGAAGTTCATTCAGTGTTGGGTTCAGGTTTTCTTGAGGGCGTATATCATGATGCTTTGATGATTGAGTTTGGAAAAAGAAAAATCCCATTTCAGCATGAAGTTATACTTCCGATTGAATATAAAGGAGTCAAGTTAAATAGAAATTATACAGCAGACTTTATATGTTATGATAATATAATTGTTGAAATTAAAGCATTATCAGAAATTTCAATGGAACTCTATGGGCAGATCCTGAATTATCTGAAGGCATCTGGTTTTACAGTTGGCTTGTTGGTGAACTTTGGAAACAAAAGTTTGGAACACAGAAGACTAGTAATGTCAAATAATAAATAAGAATATTTGTGTTTTAATTATTTGCCCCGGCGAATTATTAAAACTATCTGCGAGAATCTGCTTTAATTTCAAAAAATCTGCGAAATATGCGTTAATCTGCGGACAAAAACAGGAATACCTACGGATAAAAATTCATCGAAAAACCGACTTTAAATACCAAAATTTTATGCATCTTTGCATGAAATAAAATCGACTAATTATGGCCGGAAAAACATTTGCAGAAAAGATCTTCAACGCTTCTACAGGAAGCATTGTATTTGCGAAACCCGACATTGTTCTTTCGCATGATAATACCGCAAGTATTGCAGGAACATTTAGGAAAATGGGTGGCGAGAAAGTAGCCGATCCCAATCAATTATTGATTGTCCTCGATCATAATGCACCTCCTACCAGTGCCGCTCTGGCAAACGATTATCAATTTATTCGTAATTTAGTTACCGAACAGGGAATTGAAAAATTTCACGATGTGGGTAAAGGCATTTGCCACCAGATCGTTTCTTTGTATGCTAAACCCAAAATGATCGTTGTGGGTTCCGACAGCCACACCTGTACAGCCGGAGCATTCAATTCATTTGCCGCCGGAATCGACCGCACTGAAACTGCCGGTTTGTGGAAAGCATCAGAAACCTGGTTCCGCGTGCCGGAAACCATTAAAATCACCCTCAACGGCAAACTCTGTCAGGGTGTGTATGCAAAAGATCTTGCCCTGTGGATCATCGGAATGATCGGTTCATCAGGCGCCGACTATATGTCTATCGAATATCATGGTGAAGGTGTGAAAACACTCACCGTAAGCGATCGTATGACCATTGCCAACCTGGCTTCGGAAATGGGGGCAAAAAATGCAGCTTTCCCTGCCGATGATGTACTTTTTGATTTTCTAGGTGAAAAAGTAGAAGGCATTTGGGCAGATGAAGATGCCATTTATGCCCAAGAGATTGAAATCAACCTAAATGAGATTTACCCGGTTGTGGCTGCTCCTCATCATGTTGACAATGTAAAAGCCGTAAGCGAAGTTGAAGGCACTCCTATTCATCAGGCTTTAATAGGAACATGCACCAATGGCCGTCTTGAAGATTTACGCGAAGCTGCTGCCGTTTTGAAAGGCAATAAAGTTCCTCCAAACTTCCAACTGCTTGTTATTCCTGCATCACAAATGATTTATATGTTGGCTATGGAAGAAGGATTGATTGAGACTTTCATTCGTGCCGGAGCCAATATTCTCGCACCATCCTGTGGTCCATGTCTTGGAACCGGACAAGGAATTCCTGCCGATGATATCAATGTTATATCTACTGCGAACCGAAATTTCCTCGGCCGCATGGGCAATAAGAAAGCCAATATTTATCTTGCATCACCTGCTACGGTTGCTGCATCTGCGCTTGCCGGAAAAATTACTGACCCTCGTACCGTTAAAACTCAAAATAAATTCCCATATGCAAGTGAGCAGAGTGAAACCATGACCATTCCAGAAGGTGAAAATCGTCTTTTGGATATGACCTGGAATTATTCCGATGTTGACAATCTGAATACCGACGCCATGTTTGCCGGTAATCTCACCTATAATATTAAAAGTAGTGAGCCAGAGAAAATCAGGCCTTATCTTTTTATTGATTTTGATGCCAGTTTCCCTGAGAAACTTGCCGAAGGACAAATCATTATTGCCGGCGCCAATTTCGGTTGTGGGAGCTCAAGAGAACATCCTGCGGTAGGTCTCGGACAAGCAGGTGTTAAAGCTGTAATATGCAAATCTGTAAACCGAATTTTCTATCGTTCATCTATCAACCAAGGACTTCCCATTATTGTATTGAAAGAAGCTGTTGATGCTTATAAAGCTGGTGACAAAGTTGACATTGATTTCACTACAGGAACCATTTTTATTGGAGAAAAGCAATTCAAATTCAGTCCACCACCTGAAAAACTGATGAATATTTTCGAAAATAAGGGACTCGTAAATTTCTATAAAAAGAACTAGAGCAAATCATGCATTTTATTGATATTCACACACATATCAACCAGCAAAATGCTGATGCAATTCGCATTTATAATTTGATTCCGGGGGAAAATCTTCCGGAATCATTCTTTTCTGTGGGTATCCATCCATGGCATGCCAATAAATATACCATTGATCAGGTAGAAGAAATTATAAAAGCCCATCCGGATAAATGCATTGCCATTGGTGAATGCGGATTTGATTTACTACGCTCGCCACTTTCGCAATTTGAGCAAGAAGAACTCCTGCATGCTCATTTTAAATTGGCACAGAAATACAAAAAACCGGTAATTCTGCACTTGGTAAGAGCGTCTCATATTATTGGGCGAATTATCAAGGAATATCCTGATCTTACTTACATCTGGCATGGCTTTACAGGCAAAATTGACATTATTCATCAGCTTAAAGACAATGATATGTATTATTCATTTGGTCTATCAGCCAAAAACGAATACGTATGGGAGCATATCGATGAAGAAAGAATTTTCTGCGAAACCGATGACCGCAATGATGCTATTTCAACGGTTTATGAAAAGCTTGCAGAAATAAGAAATACGGATGCAGATCTTCTTAAGAAACAGATCTATTTGAACTTTAAAAATATTTTTGGAGATGGGCTGGCAAGACAGGACTGAATTATTACTCAACAAAGAATCCCTGGAAAAACTGGCTTCTTCTCATGTTTTGATTGCCGGACTTGGTGGTGTTGGAGGCATGTGCGCCGAAATGCTTTGCCGTGCAGGAATTGGCAAATTCACTCTTTTCGATGCCGATGTGGTGAATGAAACCAATATAAACCGGCAAATCATTGCCACAACAGAAAATATTGGAAAATACAAATGCGATGAATGGGAAAAACGTCTCAGAAGCATAAATCCTGATGTTCAGATTGAAACCAATAAGGAATTTCTTCGTGATGACCGTATTCCGGAAGTGCTGGAAGGCAAATTTGATTATGTTGTAGATGCCATTGATACGCTATCGCCCAAGGTTTTCTTCATATATCATGCTGTGAAAAACGGCCACAAGCTGGTATCGAGTTTAGGCAGCGGAAGCAGAATGGCTCCCGAAAAAATTGAAATTTCAGATGTCGCCGATTCACACCACTGCAAACTTGGATTCTATGTTCGTAAACGACTGCATAAACTGGGTGTACGCACTGGATTCGATGTGGTTTTCTCGCCTGAACCCGTTATGGAAAACACATTTATGGAAATTGAAGACGGCACCAATCAAAAATCTATTGTAGGCACCATTAGCTTCATGCCCAATGTATATGGGGCTTTTTTGGCAAGTGTGGTGGTGAGGAAATTGCTTGGGATTGAGGTTTGATGGAACGTAAATAGTTTCACGCCAAGGCGCAAAGACGCATAAGATGGAATGCAGATTTATTTCCCACGAAGCACACGGAGAACACAAAGAGAATTAAGGGCACGAAGAAATGGAACGCAGAAAAACGCTGATTTGGCAGAATATGGCTGAACTTTTGGGTTGACCTCTCTGCATCCGCCAAATGCTACTTTGAACAGTGGCGGATCTGAGTGCGTCAACCGGGGTGATTTATCCGCAGATTAACGCTTATTTCGCAGATTATTAAATTATAGCAGATGAGCTACGTGCCGGCAAGCCGACACTTGCTCCGCAGATTAGTATGCATCGCGTGACACGAGTATCATTGATGCTGTGCAACCAAGAAAATCAAATGTCATGCTGAGCAGCTTGCACTGAGCTCGCCGAAGGGAAGTGCGGCATTTGATTTTATCATAAGTGCAGTATAAAAATTACTCAAATTTATAACCAAGATTGTTCATTATTGTTACTGAATCTCCAAATAAGTCCTTTATCGTTTTCTCTTCCTCTCCATTAATTTGCTTTCTGACAAAATAAAAATCCTCAGTTCTATACCCTGTATCTATTGCGGTACTGTAAAACACAAAAAAACTATTATCCTGAAAAAACAAAATATGGTTGTCAGCATATAATGCTCTCTCAGGTGTTGTGATCAACATAATTGAATCATTAAATTCAACGTAGTTTGTATCAATTTCTGAAAAACTCAATAATCCGTCTTTGTAACTCCATTTTAAGGTGTCAACAAAATGTGATAATAAGATTGACGTTTTAATAATACAAAAACTATCATCTTTAAGTTGAAGGTTAATTCTTTTGCCATTATGATTACAATTATAGTAACCTGTTAAATCATGAGAATTTGTACTATAAAAAGAAACCACTACAATAAGAATAATAAGAATACTTTTCATACCCGCAATTTACGAACTTCTTTCAGAAAAGTAAAATTGAAAAAGGAGAAAAGTAAAAAAGTTAAAAGTGGGGGCGTTGTAGTTTTCTTTGGCTTTGCCGAGGAAAATTATTGACCTCGGCGACGAAAAACTAATCAAATTTGCGGGTGCGAAATTACGAAAAATTCGCTCAAAAAGCAAGCCAGGAAAACAATCCAGAAGGCGATCCTCCGTTCCTTCGTCTCGAAGCATGAGGGTCATGGAACAGGTGCAATCGAGCCTCCGCACACCCTGCCATGATCCTCCTG
>JAFGWG010000216.1 GCA_016937255.1 Bacteroidales bacterium | reverse complement strand
ATTCTTCCATCAAAAGGGTTACTTTTGCGACGCGATAAACAAGACCCTGATTTATATTTACACCACGAACACAACCAATGACCTCCGAAAACAATAAACGGATAGCGAAAAATACCATTATGCTGTATATCCGGATGCTCCTCATTATGGGCGTATCCTTATATACTTCGCGGATTGTATTGAATGCTTTGGGAGTCGAAGATTTTGGGATTTACAACGTGGTTGGGGGCTTTGTAACCATGTTTGGGTTCTTAAATGGTTCAATGGCCTCCGCAACCCAACGCTTTTTATCTTTTGAAATAGGAAAAAAAAACGACAAGCAGCTGAATAATGTTTTCAGTATGAGCGTCAACATTCATTTTGTCATTGCACTGGTAATCCTTGTATTAGCCGAAACAGTGGGTCTATGGTTTGTTAATACCCAGCTAACGATCCCTACAGAACGAATGGAAGCAGCCCAATGGGTGTACCAATTTTCGATCTTGACCTTTTTAGTCGGGGTTCTGAGTGTACCCTATAACGCTGCCATTATTGCTCACGAGCGCATGAAGGTATTTGCTTGGGTAAGCATTTTTGAAGTCAGCTTAAAGTTACTCTTGGTGTTCCTGTTGCTTTGGGTGAGCTACGATAAACTGAAATTATATGCGATTTTAATGTTTGCAGTGGCTGTCATTATCCGTTTGATTTATGGCATGTATTGTAGTCGAAATTTTCCTGAAAGCAAATTTCGGTGGTTTTGGGATCAAGATTTATTTAAAACAATAGCAAGCTATGCTGGGTGGAACCTATGGGGCAGTGCTGCACTAACATTGTATGGAACTGGTGTAAATATTCTGCTAAATATTTTCTTTGGCCCTACGGTAAATGCTGCCAGAGCGATTGCCTATCAGGTTAAAGGGGCAGTCAATCGTTTTGTACAAAATTTCCAAATGGCTATGAACCCACAAATTATTAAATCCTATGCCTCAAATGATTTAAAATATATGCACCAGTTGATTTTTCAGGGAGCCAAATATTCGTTCTTTTTACTTTTTGCTTTATCATTACCGATCTTGTTAGAAACAGAAATAATTCTCCGGCTTTGGTTGAAAATTGTCCCGGAGTATACAGTCATCTTTACCCAATTGGTGATTATAAATATATTAATCGACTGTATCTCTGGACCATTGATGACGGCAGCACAGGCATCTGGAAAAATTAAGCTGTATCAGGCCGTAGTGGGAGGACTGCTTCTCTTGAATTTGCCGCTTTCCTACGGATTTCTAAAGCTTGGGTTTACTCCCGAAGTGACACTTTATGTGAGTATTTTAATTTCTCTTGTAGCGCTTTTTGCCCGGTTGAAAATCATAAGTCCTTTAGTGGATCTGTCAATTTCGGGATACCTAAAGAATGTCGTTCTGAGAATCATGCCTGTTGCAATCGTTGCTTGTGCTGCGCCTTTTAGTCTGCGGTATTTTTTGGATGAGGGGTTTTATCGGCTGGCAATTGTCGGATTGATATCACTGGCCTCGGTAGCTCCTGCAATCTATCTATTGGGCTTAACCCGGGTGGAACAAATTTTTATGCGAGGAAAAATAAAGCAGTTGCTGCTTAAAATCAAAAAAATGCAATGAATTATATACCAAAGGTAATTGATGCCGTTGTAAAAAATGACCTCTGTATTGGCTGCGGAATGTGTGTTTATAAATGTCCGTCCAAAGCATTGGAGATGAATTGGGATGAATATGGCTTTTTGATCCCTAAACTTTCGGGGAATTGTGATGGCGAAGGAGCATGTTTAACTGTGTGTCCATTTAATCCGTTCCCTGAGCAAGAAGTGAAAACTGAAAATGAACTGGGAAACTTATTTTTGAAGAATACCAACCAATATCACCCAAAAGTTGGTCGATACAATGGAATCTATGCCGGTTATTCCAATGAATTCAGATTGACCTCCTCTTCAGGAGGTATTGCAACATACATTTTTACTGAATTACTTGAAAAAGGGATTGTCGATCATATATTCTCCGTGAAAGAATCAAACCAAGATGGTTTCCATTATGAATATGGGATTTGCAGCTCAAAAGAAGAAATTCTTGCAGGTTCAAAAACGAAATATTATCCGGTAACATTGGCAACCGTCATGTCCAAAATTCATGTATTAGAGGGGAAAGTCGCCACAGTAGGCGTTGCTTGTTTTATTAAGGCAATTCGCTTGGCACAACATAAAGAACCTGCATTAAGAGAAAAAATACCTTTCCTGATAGGCATTATTTGTGGGGGCGTTAAAAGTCGATTTTTCACTGAGTATTTGGCTGGAAAATCAAGTGTTATCGTCGAAAATATTAAGAACCCAGAATTTCGAATTAAAGACTACAATAGTACCGCGGGGGATTACGCCTTTGGCTGTTTCGATAAAAATGCCAACCAACAAAAAACGATAAAAATGCGAACCGTAGGTGATATGTGGGGCACCGGTTTATTTAAAGCGAACGCCTGTGATTTTTGTGACGATGTTACCACCGAACTAGCCGATGTTTCCTTAGGCGATGCCTGGCTGCAACCTTATAATGTGGACGGAAGAGGTACAAATGTTGTCGTAACACGTTCTACATTTGCAGATACCCTTATTCAAGATGGAGTAGAAGAAGACAAATTAACAATTGAAAAACTGCCGCTTGATCGGTTTCTGGCATCACAACAAGGGAGCTTCAATCATCGTCATACAGGACTTTCAGTAAGAATAAAAGAAGCCAAAAAGAAAAACCACCCAATACCCCCTAAACGGTTTGGAAATGAAAAAATCACTCTTAATTTTAAGATTGTGCAAAGCTTGCGGATGATAATCAGGCAGAAGAGCCTTGATATATGGAAAATGACAGCTGATTCTGTTTCGTTTGACAAGAGCATGAAAAATCCTCTAAAACAATTAAAATTTGTAACTCAAATTTATCATTACCGCAGAGAAATTGAAAAACGTATCCAAAAGCTAATAAAATGAGAATTGGAATACTTACCCAACCCTTGCATACCAATTATGGTGGACTGCTACAAGGATTTGCTTTGCAGCGAACTTTGACAATTATGGGCCATGATGTGCGCATAGTGGATCTTCCATTTCGACCTAAATCTAATATGCGATTAATGAAGATTATCGCCAGTCGCATCGTTCGAAAATATCTGCTAAAGCAGACCGTTAATCAAATCATGCCTCATACCCCTACAAATGAGCAAATGGGGATGATAGCTATGCACACGAATCGTTTTATCCGCGAAAATATTAAAACTACAGAACGGATACCCTCTGTTAAAGAGCTTGATAAGTTAAAAAAATATCAATTTCAGGCCTATATTGTAGGTAGTGATCAAGTATGGAGACCCGTATATTCTCCCGGCATGCCGTCCTTCTTTCTCGACTTTGTAAAAGATAATGAAAAAGTAAAACGAATAGCTTATGCCGCTTCATTTGGGGTTGATCATTGGGAATTTAGCCAAAGACTAACCCGGAAATGTAAAAAATTAGCACAAAAATTCGATGCTATTTCTGTTCGCGAAGCTTCTGCTATTTCGCTTTGCAAAGAATATCTTGGTTCAGACGCAACTCATGTTCTCGATCCTACGTTGCTGCTTGATAAAGAAGAATACATTGCTCTTGTTGAAAAAGACAAGATCGCACCAAAACCGAAGTCGTTAATGCTTTATGTGTTGGATCAAGCTGATGACAAAATGGCGATTGCACGAAAGGTGGAAACAAAACTTGGCCTAAAAATTAATCAGGTAATGCCGAAAAAGCGATTTGAAAAGGAAAATACTACAAACCTCGATGAATGCGTTTACCCTCCAGTAACCGAATGGATTAGAGGCTTTATGGATGCTGAGTTTGTTGTAACTGATTCTTTTCACGGAACCGTGTTTGCTATTATTTTTAATAAACCATTTATTGCGATAGGCAATCAGGGAAGAGGATTGTCTAGGTTCAGTTCGCTTCTGAAAATTTTGGAACTGGAAGATCGCTTAATCTCAACAACGGACCAAGTCACCACTCAGCTGATAAGGGGAGATATCGATTACGGAAGATTAAACGAGAAAATAAGAGAGGAACGAGAAAGATCACTGGCTTTTATTTCTTCTGCTATCGCATAACTAAAACTTATGATTAAAACACTGAAAATTAGTATTATCGTTCCAGTCTATAATGCTGAAAAATACCTGTTCCAATGCATTGAGAGCATTCGTTGCCAAACTTATAACAATTTTGAATTGCTCTTAATCAATGATGGAAGTGCTGATCGAAGTGGCAAAATTTGTGACGAATATACACAGGTGGATCAGCGTATTAAAGTTATACACAAAGAAAATGGGGGAGTATCTTCTGCTAGAAATACAGGTATTGAGATGGCAAAGGGTAAATATCTTTTGTTTATAGATTCAGACGATTGGATTGAACCCAAATATATAGAGTCATTTTTACATAGCGAATTAGGAGATGATGAATTAACTTTTATAATTCATGACATATTAAAGGAAACAGGTAATGAGATTAAAAAGAATTGTAATTTTCCAAATAAGACTTTCTCTAAACTAAATTATTCAGAATTATTTGCTGAACTTAAACTTTTTAGGTTTGGTTATCCGTTTTCAAAGCTATATTCATCCAGGATAATCCAACAGCATAATATAAGATTTGACACTAAAATACATTTTAGTGAAGATCTTTTGTTTATGCTTGAATATGTGAAATATGTCAAAAGTATCCGTACTTCTTCATCTGCTATGTATCACTATGTTAATGTTAATTCGTCATCTTTAGCAAGATCTTACCATTCTTTTGAATCCGAATTAGCTTGTTTTAATAAGGCTAAAACTATTTTTCAAGATTTAATCGAATTATATAAGCTAAATAAGAACGCAGAAAAGTATATTCAGATTTCATTAGGCCATTTTATATTAAGATCAACCCAATCCCTTTATAGGCCCAAACATAAGAAAAACCACTCTGACAGAATAAGAATACTTCGCTCTATTATGACATCGGAAAATGCTGTGTATTTTTCCCAATATACTAGTTTTAGAAATGACTGGATATATGCTATTCCCTGTATTTTATTTGAAAAAAGAATGTTTCAATTGTTTGATATCTATTTGAACACAAGTTTTTTTATCAGATATAATTTTGAATTAATTTGGAAACTCATACGAAAATTCAGGTAGATTTATTTGATATGAAAGTTGCTTATATACTTCGCCCCAATATTTTAAATTCCGGGGATTCCAACGGAATTAAAAGCCAAGCCAGAACATGGAAGGCTGGTTTGGAAAAATTAGGACATACAGTTGATGAAGTCGACATTTGGAAGCATTATTCATGGAAGGAGTACGATATCATTCATTTTTTTGGAACTGGATTGTGGTTGATAGGCTTGCTAAATGAATTGAAAAAGAAGAATGCTAATTTGGTTTTATCGCCTATTATCGACTCTGTTGAGAATCCTTTTATGTACAAACTTTCAACCTTTATTGGGGCTGCGAAAATGAGATTATATTCTCCTACTTATGCTATGAAGAAATCTTTGCCCTATTTTATGGGGGTATTTGTTCGCTCCGCCAACGAAGCTAAATACTTGAGTTATTCAATGAATTATCCGGGGGAAAAGATATTTAATATCCCAATATCATTTAATGCAAAAATTGATAAACAGGATTCGACGGAGAAAGAAGATTTTTGCCTCCATGTTAGTTCAATTTACCAATCAAGAAAGAATGTCATTCGATTAATTCAGGCTGCAAAGAAATACAAGTTTAAGCTGGTTTTGGCGGGCTCCAAGGGTACGGAACAAGATTTTTTACCAATTAAAAGAGAAATTGGAGATGCCAAAAACATTGAGGTGTTAGGATTTGTAAGCAACGAACAACTCGATGATTTATATACAAAAGCCAAAGTGTTTGCCTTGCCTAGTATTATAGAAGGAGTAGGGATTGTAGCTCTGGATGCTGCTATTCATGGATGTGCCATTGTAATAACAAATATTGGAGGGCCCAAAGAATATTTTGGGAACCTGGCTTATCAGGTAAACCCATACAGCGTTGATGAAATAGGTAGTTCAATATTAAAAGCAATGCATGAAAAGAGCTTTCAACCGGATTTAAGCAACCATATTGCTGAAAATTATTCGCTGTCAAAGGTTATTGAGCAGCTTGAAGAATCATATTATCAGATCATCTCTTCTGATTTCTAATGTTATGTGGAAGTACCTTAAATCAATAAATCCATTAATCACCGGCATTTTCTTTTTGATTTGGTCGATGAATGCTTTTTTTCTTTTTGGTAATATTGGGCGTCAAGTTTCCCTATTTGTTGGATTTTTATTTATTCTTTTTGCGGCCTATTTAGCTCCCAAAAAAGATGGCAGCACTAGTTTTTTATGCAAGTCAACAGCATTATTCCTGGTTTTCATATTAATTGCTGTTATCCGAAACCATCAGACTCTTGAGGTGATTAATGTGATATTTGGTGTCGTCTGCTTGGGGCTGGTAAATGCAGGTTATATAATTGGGAAAAATATTCAAATTTTTGATAGATTTTCTGGTAAAGTGATATATGTCTACTTAATACTTACTTTACTGGGGGCATTGGCTATTTTTAAATATCAATCTGACCTTGGCATTGCAAGTCGTAAGTTGGAATTGGAAGAAAGTATAAATGCCATCGGCTTAGCTTACACAAATGGTCTATTATGTTTGTTTTTTATTTATTTATTTCAGCATTCGTCAGTAAAATATACCTATGTGAAAATCTTAATCCTGATAGTTCTATCGATGTTAATTGGTGTTATTATATCTACACAATCAAAGGGAGCTCTGATCTTTCTTTCAACTGTTGGTTTGTTATTTGGTTTATCAGGTATTCAGTTCAATAAGTTATTTCTAAAGAGGATTTTAGGTTTTATTCCTGTAATACTCTTTTTAATCATTGTTTTTTTGTTTTTACAACATCGGTTTCCAATTATGACTGAAAAAATTGATGGCGCAATCAGTCGCTTTGAAAATTTGATTAATTATACAGCTAATGATGAAATAGATGCTTCCGCATTAGAGCGCACGAAAATGTATGATTCCTTTTTTGACAATTTTCATACGGTTATTTTTTGGGGCCAGGAAAATTATAAACCATATCCACATAATCAGTTTCTTGAAATTATTATGCGATGGGGCTTGCTAGGATTACCTTTTCTTTTCTTTTCTCTTTATTCATTAATACGATCTCTAAAAGTTATAAAGAGAAAGGAATATAAAATTAGTCCCTTGTTAAAGTTGTTGATACCCCTATTTCTATTTTCTTATTTGCAGTCAATGACTAGCTTATCGCTGGAGATGAACCGGATGATGTGGCTGGGTTTTGGGTTTATTTGTAGCTATAGCCTGAAATATTCCTTGAATTTTGATAGAAATGCGATATTAAAATTGACCAGAGTCAAAAAGCAAGTTGTCTAAATATTTGCAATCGAAATATATGCAAACCATCTACTTTTTCACCAGCATCCCTTCCAATTACCGGCAATCATTATGGAAACCATTGCTGGAAGATAGCATCCGTGAGTATCGTTTTGTATTTGGAATTAGGTTGGTTTATGGTAATGTCTAATGATATAAACAAATAGGTTCATGAAAAATAATATTTGCCTTATATACAATTTTGCCCAACATTACCGGTCCAATATCTTTAATTTAATGGATAAAGAGATGCCTGTTGATTTTGTATTTGGAGATAAATATCTGGATGTAAAAAAAATGGATTATTCTCTTTTGCAGAATTTTAAGAAAGAGGTAAAAAATAAAACATTCATACGCAAACCACTCTATTATCAAAAAGGAGTTCTTTCTCTGCTAAGAGAAGAATATTCATGTTTCCTTGTACTGGGAGAATCAATTTGTGTTAGTACATGGCTCTTACTATTTTTCAGTAGATTTTTAAATAAAAAAGTTTACTTATGGACGCACGGCTGGTATGGTAAGGAAACAAGATTTCGAAAAATTATGAAAAAAATATTCTTTTCCATGTCAGACGGAGTGTTTCTCTATGGTAATTATGCCAAAGGGTTAATGATTAATGAAGGAATAAATCCAGACAAACTTCACGTTATCTATAACTCGTTAGACTATGATGCGCAGTTACTTCTTAGAGCTAATTTGAAGCAAACAAAAGTTTATGTTGATCATTTTTTGAACAACGATTTAAACTTAATTTTTGTAGGGCGACTGACGAGCGTCAAGAGACTGGATATTTTATTGCATGCATTGGCAGAGTTAAAATCTAGATCAAAGAAATTTAATCTAACGTTAGTGGGTGATGGCGAAGAAAGAAAACATTTAGAATTATTAACCAAAAACTTAGGATTGGATAGAATGGTTTGGTTTTATGGCCCATGTTACGATGAAAAAGCGTTATCGAATTTAATTTATAATGCTGATTTGTGTGTGTCCCCCGGTAATGTAGGTTTAACTGCCATTCACGCCATGTCATACGGCACTCCGGTTTTAACTCATAGTAATTTCAAATTTCAAATGCCGGAATTTGAAGCAATTGAGGAAGGCGAGACTGGCTTGTTCTTTGAGTGTAATGATCCCCACTCTTTATCTGAAAGTATTTTGCAGTGGTTCTCGGTAGCTCCAGAAAGAAGTGTAACACGGGTAAAATGTTACTCAATTATTGATACCAGATATAATCCTCATATCCAAGTTGCAACACTTAAAAAATACATTAAACCATAGCAATTGCATTTTTTAGTCCATCAAATTGTGATATTCAACTCCGTAAAATAGACCAGCCATGTGGAGAATCTTACGAAAGATATTCAGAAACTTAAATTTTAATCGTTTTTCATATTTATTTACGCATAAATATGTTTCCCTTTTTTCTTTAATTGACAACAGCAGTAAAATCCAAAGAAATACAATAATTAACCGAGGAGTAAAGATTATCTCATCTTCCATCGACAACTATACTTATGTTGCTCCAAACTCTGTTGTGTCACATGCATTAATTGGAAAATTCTGTTCGATATCATCTAATGTCAAGATAGGAATGGGCATTCATCCAACAGATTTGATATCAACTTCTCCAATATTTTATGCGAAAGACAATCCGTTGAGAGAAAGATTGACTGATCCAACTAAAATACAGGAGCATAAACAGACTATTATTGGCAATGATGTTTGGATTGGAGTTGATGCTCTTATAATGGATGGTATTAGGATTGGAAATGGAGCAATTATCGGAGCCAAGGCTTTGGTTGTAAAAGACGTTCCCGCTTATGCAATTGTAGGCGGGATCCCTGCACATATCATTCGGTATCGTTTCGATGAGAATACCATCAAATTGTTGGAAGAAACACAATGGTGGTCCTTACCTATTTCTACTTTAAAAACCAAGGTGGAATTATTCAATAAGGAAAGTTTTACCAAAGAGGATCTGCAAACATTATTGAAGTAGCCTAACATGAAAATCTCCATCATCACCATCTGTTACAACAACGAAAAAGATATTCGTCCTACGATTGAATCAGTCATCAATCAAACCTATCCCGAGATTGAGTACATCGTTGTTGACGGGGCATCGAAAGACAATACGCTAGAAGTTGTCAAACAATACAGAGATAAAATCTCGAAGATTATTTCGGAACCGGATCGGGGTATTTACGATGCCATTAATAAAGGAATTAAAGCGGCAACGGGCGAGGTGGTTGGATTAATCCATGCCGGCGATGAATTGTATGATGAAAAGGTGTTGGAAAAGATTGTCACGTTTTTTCAATCCAATAACATAGATGCCTTGTATGGTCACAGCAAAATCTATTCGGCTGATGGATCGAAAGTGGTCCGTGTGAATAAAAGCCCTGAATACCGGGCCAATCTGTTTTCGTTGGGTTGGTTTCCCTCGCACCAGAGTCTCTATGCCAAACGGGAGCTTTTTGAGCGATTTGGTTATTACAATTTAAAATACCGCATTGCGGCTGATTATGAGTTGTTGTTTCGGTTTTTGTATGTCCATAAAATTCGTGTCAGGCTTTTGGATGAGTTCATCATTAAATTCAAATTGGGGGGCACCAGCACCAAAAGCTTAGGCAATATTATCAAACTCAATAAGGAATGTGCCAACGCATGGAAAGATAATGGCTTACAAATTCCATTTTATACGATTCCGTTAAAACTGGCGCGAAAAATAAATCAACTCGTTGCAGCAAAGCTAAGTTAACCAGATGGCAAAAAAATCTACTACTTACATTCTTCTTAAAAAAATAGGCCTCAACTTCTCCGAAGACGAGTACGGCCAGGTTTCGTTTGGGCAGCTGATAAAAACAGCCTTGAAACACGTTCGCAATGCGTTTTTATTAAAATACTGCATGTATTCGGTTTTGCTTAGTCCGATCAACTACCGGAAAATACGCCCGGTGCTTTGGCGCTGGATGGGCGCAAAAGTTGGGAAGGATTGTTTTATTGGTTACGAAGTTTGGGTGGATATGACCAATACGCATTTGGTGGAGCTGGAAGATCATGTTCACATTGCTAACCGCTGCTTATTATTGTGCCATCAACGCGACTTAACCGATTATTGTATTGGCGATGACTATGCCAAGCTGGGCTATCAGAAAAAGAAAATCATTTTGAAAAAGGGATGTTTAATCGGCATGAATTCGATGATTATGCCCGGCGTAACGGTTGGCGAAGGCGCTATTGTTGGGGCAGGCTCGCTGGTTACCAAAGATGTTCCGGCCTGGACCATTGCAACCGGGCGTCCCGCCAAAGTAGTAAAACACATCCCGCAAAGACCATAACATGAACATCCTCACATTCGACATTGAAGAATGGTTCCACTGCGATTTTATATCGGACAACAGCAGTTGGAGCCAATACGAGCCGCGCATCCACGCGGCCACCGACCGCATT
>JAFGWG010000215.1 GCA_016937255.1 Bacteroidales bacterium | reverse complement strand
GCCCACCCTGTTTTCTATTTGCGTAGCAGCGTGGTAAAACCTGACAGGTTTTTTCGCGACTGAGCCAGTTATAAACCTGTCAGGTTTAGTGAAAAATTCTTATGATGAGTTGGTGTATTATTTAAATAAATATGTATATTTGTGCGATAAAACCAAATTATTATGAAGAGGAGAATTTTACTTTTTGCATTAATTAGCATTCTTTTTGTATCGATTTCTTTTGCTCAGTCGGAAGATGATGGATATACCAGCGATATTCATGAAAAATACAACTCTAAGATAGTATTTAGCAAGTCTGAAGTTCTCTATCAGCAAGAAGATATTAATACGTTTACAAGCGATTTTTCCTATGGCGATCCTGTATATGGACGCGCATATTGGTATCCGGGACTTAATAATATCTATGAGAAACTGGGTTGGTCGGGAGAGTCTGGCTATTTTTATCTAAAGGAAGTTTACCTAAACGATAAATTGATTGTATCTTATTATGAAGAAACAGAAAATGGCGGAAGAACAACTTTGCCTATTTGTCTCCAAGTTGCAGATGATGATTATTACGAGTGGAGTGATAAGAGAATATTACCACTCAACTACGAGTATATGAAAGAAGGGAAGAATACCATTAAAATGGATATTTATGCGTATAATGTCGAAACCAAAGAAAAAGGGTCTTTAATGTCGAGCGGAACTTTTCCTTTCATTATCAATAAGGAGTCAATAATAAACGCAGGTAACTATATCTTCACAGGTTTGAAAACCAAATGGTCTTCAGGTGATGATATCTGGAATGAATGGGATCTGTATGTACAGGGTAAAAATGCGAAACTTACCACTCAGTGGAAGGGTGAAATTGATAAATGGGACTTCTATATTGGAATGCGTAGCGGGGAAATAGAAACTGTTTTTTCTGGTGATTATACCAAGTTTGAACTCACTACTAACGATGTTAAAGTTACCATGAAACGTACTTTTTCAAGCGATTGGAATCGGTGGGAAATTTCAGATGGTAAACTGGATCTTGATTTAATAACTACCTGGTCATCTGGCGATGATATGTGGAAAGAATGGGATCTTAAAGGTAATGGCGGTTCCATGAAGATTAAAACGTCTTGGTCATCAGGCGATGATATCTGGAAAGAATGGAAAATTAATGATAATTTGAACGCAAGCCCTGAATTGAAAATGGCAGCAGTCTTTATTGTAATGTTCAACTCCTGCCTGCTTTAATATCAATCATTTTGCTCATCATTTCTTCTTTTATTATATTTGCAGGAAACTAAAAATATAATATGTCTGTATTAATTGCCCCTTCTGTTTTATCAGCCGATTTTCTATATCTCGATCGGGAAATTCAAATGCTTAATGAAAGTGAAGCAGATTGGATACATGTGGATGTGATGGATGGTAGTTTTGTTCCAAATATTTCTTTTGGACTTCCTATCGTAAATGCACTTTATGGTGCTGCTGAAAAGCCATTGGATGTTCACCTGATGATAAATTCACCCGATTGTTATCTGGAAAAATTCGCACAGGCAGGGGCTACGTGGATGAGTGTTCATTATGAAGCATGTACGCATTTACACAGATCCATTCAAACCATTCGCGATCTTCAATGCTATGCGGGCGTTGTACTGAATCCGCATACACCTGTTCATTTGCTTGAAGATATTTTGCCTGAATTGGATTATGTTTTACTCATGTCGGTAAATCCTGGTTACGGGGGGCAAAAATTTATCCCTCAAACGCTTGAAAAGATCAGGAAAATGAAAAAGATGATCGAAACAATAAATCCCGATTGTTTAATAGAAGTAGATGGGGGAATCTCTCTAACCAATGCAGCAGATATAATTGCTGCCGGAGCAGATGTGCTGGTTGCAGGAAATGCTGTGTTTAAGAATGAGAATCCAAAACAGGTAATAAGTGATCTGAAAAAGATTGGATAATAATTTATTCTTTAATTATTTCCCTTGTGATCACTATCGCTTCACTATTCTTCACAACAATAAAATACAGCCCATTTTCCAGGTGAGATAATGACATGGAAATAGATTTGTTGCCTGATAGATGAGTTCTGCTCTGAATCAGCTTTGCATCCTCTGAGTAAATAGAAATAATAACTTCATTATCAATATTTCCTGGGAGATCTATTGTGAGTTCATCGCAAAATGGATTTGGATAGACAGAAGCAGATTCTTCAGTATCAACTATGCCAACAGTACTTAGGAGAATAGTGATAGAAAAAGGTGAATATGGAACAGGAAGATCAATGTTTGTTCCTCCAATAATGGGTACAGAAGCAGGAATATAAATATTAAGCATACCGGTGAATAGCGTTGGAGTTGTTCCATCTGCAGTGGGTGTTCCTGAAATGATTACACAGCCATTGCTGTCTCCAGGTACCTGACAAATTGCAGGTTCGCATAACGCAACCAGGCCAGTAGGCAATAGCATAGGAGTAGTAATGCTTAAATAATTAATATCGCAGGTCACAGGAGGAACAGGGAATCCTACAATTGATGATAGGTCAATTAATGTATCGGCAGGTACAAGAAAGCTTATTGTGGTGCTGTATGGAATGCCTACTGTTCCGTCGGGTAAATTTGGACTAACTGCCGGATCGGGATTAATGCCTGTTGATCCTGAATTAATAAATACAGAATCAGGAGTGCAATTTTGTGCTATAGTGATCTGACTCAAAATCAGAATAGAGAATAAAGAGATTATTATTGCTTTCATAGTCAAAATTTTTGCGCAAGTTACAAAAAATCTAAATCCTCCTATCACAATTTACACAATGCATGCTTTCAGGTCTAATAAGTATTCTACCTAATGGAATTTCGTTTCCACAACGCAAACATTTTCCAAAATCATCATCGTCTATTTTTGCCAATACAATATTTAATGTATTAAGCTTTTCTTCAGCTTTTCTCAAAGAAGCTTCGGTAACACTTCTATTATTTATGGCATCCATTCTGCTCACCCGACCAATGGCACAATCGGGTTCATCCGGTTTGCACAGCTCACGGTATTCGGTAACTTGCATCTCTGTTTTCAAGATTTCGTCTTCAATTCTTTGCCGAATCTCTTCTTTATTATCCATGGGTGAGAAAATTGATTAAAAATACAATTTATATGTCAATGCAATAATTCTTTGTTTGATTAAACGAAAATGTGTAGGTTTGTATGCCAATTTCGGTCGTTATGAATCGTATTATTTCAACGGTATTAATATTATTGTCTGTTTATTCTGTTCGGGCTCAAGAGATGTGGGGTATTGTGAATAGCAATTATGCAGGAATAAATTCTACACTAATTAATCCGGCATTGATTGCGGATCAAAAAGTTTGGTTGGATATTAATTTTATTACGATTGATGTTTTTGCGGAGAACAATAATTTATTTGTTCCTAAAGAAGAAATATTCTTCTTAGAACCTCTTACTCCAACCGCTGATTATGGAGAACAATCTCCAATACTTCAAGATACTTACGATAAAAAAAGAACGCTAAAAGGGAATGCAAGTACTTTTCTTGAATATCCATCTGTAATGATAAATCTTGGAAATCAGGGTTTTGGCTTTAAGGTAAATACCCGTTCAGCCGTTAGTGTTCGTGGCGTAGAATACCACTCTACAAAATTTATATACGAAGGGCTTGACTATGTTCCGCAACATAATGAGATTTATGAATTGCGAAATATGCGTATGTCTAGCCTCGTTTGGACAGAGTTTGCTTTTTCTTATGCAAATACATTCCGTCAGGTATCTGACCAGCACTGGTCTTTTGGTGTAACTGTGAAAAAAATTCAGGGCATGGGAGGTGCATTTGTAAATGTACCTTATGCAAATTATATTGTGTATAACGACAGCACATTGGCTTCTGAGGAATTGGATATGGAAATGGCTTATTCCATGCCTATTGATTATGCAAATAATGAGTATTCTAGTGATTATGGTCTTTCTCTAGGTAATGGTTGGTCTGCCGATTTTGGTCTGGTTTTTCAAAAGAAAAGAGATGGCAATGGTTTGGTTCGTTTTAAGAGACCTTGTGAGCAAGGGTGGAGTAGTTATAAGTATAAAATAGGAATAAGTATTCTCGATCTTGGTTATACATCTTTGAAGGATAATGCAAGACAATATAATTTTAATGATGCTCAAACATATTGGCCGGGAATTGATCGCTTTAACCCCGATAATATTGAAGAGCTTACAAGCGAAATAAACGCACGATTCGATCATTCGCAAACAGCTGATCAAAACAAAATAATTATTGGCTTACCCACAGCGGTTTCATTGCAATATGAAGTTCATCCACCTAGTTATTGGTTCTTTAATTTTACATTTATTCATCCAGTTCCGGTCTTTGAGAATAGCATTCGCAGACCTACTCAAATTTTATTTGCCCCAAGGTATGAAAAAAGACGCTTTGAAATTAGTTTCCCCATGTCTTTATATGAGTGGAATCGAGGTCGTTTTGGCGTGTCTGTCCGCTTTTTAAATCTGACGATAGGAACCGATTACTTTTCATCATGGACAGGTTGGTTCGATATGTATGGTAGCAATATCTATTTGAGTTGGAAAACCAATTTTGCTAAAGGTCATTGCAAGCATGGAAATTCAAATTTTCATAGAGGTAAACGATTTTACGGAAAAAACTGCCCAGCTTTCTAAAAAAAGAAAAGGCCCGCATTTCTGCGAGCCCTACTAAAACATCAATTATAGCTTTTTGCTTAGATTTTCTTGTGCACAAACCACCAGTCTAAAGCGTTATCCATTTTAAGACGCTCTTTGGCTTCGGCTTCGCTTTTTGCAGGAGGAATGATAACATGGTCGCCAATGATTTCATTGTTTGGCCAGTTTGCAGGAACTGCAACTTTATACTTCTCATGTACCTGCAGTGCTTTGATAGAACGAATAATTTCGTCGATATTACGTCCGATTTCCTGAGGATAGAAAAGAATAATGCGAATAATTCCATTTGGATCAATAATGAATACTGCACGTGTGGTTTCACTTCCTTTAGCAGGGTGAATCATTCCCATACTCATTGAAACTGTTCCTAATGCATCGGCAATTACTGGGAAAGGAATCACAACATCCATCTTTTCTTTAATCCATTCCACCCATTTAATATGGCTGAAAACTTGATCAACGGATAGACCAATAAGTTGTGTGTTCAAATCTTCAAATTCTTTGGCTCTTTTTGCGAAAGAAACGAATTCAGTTGTACAAACAGGAGTGAAATCTCCAGGGTGGCTAAATAAAACAAGCCATTTTCCTTTATAGTCACCAGGAATGTTTTTGGTTCCATGGGTGGTTGATACTGTTAGTTCCGGCATTTTTTCCCCAATCAGAGGGAATTTGTTTACTTGATTTTCCATTTTTGTAAGTTTTACTTGTTATTAATTTGTTTTTTTACTTTAATCTCGAGTTTTATGTCTTCAATGACATAGCCGTCAATGCTTTTTTCTTTGAAATAATTCTTGAGTATCTCATCAAGTTCATTGTTGGGATAATCTTTAATTTCATCATTGTCAACATCATATAAATGATGATGGTGCTCAGCGATATAATCGTATTTTAATTTCCCATCATTGCTATTCATCTTGCTAAGAATACCATTTTGCGCAAAAGACTCAAGCAATTTGTAAACAGTGGCTTTAGAAATATCAGGTACATGAGCACAAACGGCTTGATATACTTCATCCACATTGGGGTGACATTTGCAAGCAATCATATAATCAAGTACCGCCAAGCGCTGTGGCGTGGTCTTTAACCCTGATTCTTGCAAGAGCGATTTTATATGCTGGTAGTTTTGTATCATTTCGTTTACAAAGATAGTAATAATTTTCAAATAAAATAAAATACTAAGTGATAATAAATATCTATTAGTTAAAAAACTAATGATAATCAGTTATATACATATTAGGATATGATCAATATCATGTTATTGAGTGTGTTATTTTTCTTTGAAAGTTGCTATATGAAATCTCCAAGATTTTACCACGCTGCCAAATTTTTTTGCGTAGCTTGCCATGATCCTCGTGCCTCGGAACGATGAAAAGCCAATCACGGCGTTGGCGACATTCCATCGTCGCTTTGCAAAAAGTTAGGTAAAACACAAAAGCGACGTGGAACCGTCGCCATACACTTATCTAAAAACCTGACAGGTTTAATACTGTCGCAAACGCGAAAAAACCTGT
>JAFGWG010000035.1 GCA_016937255.1 Bacteroidales bacterium | reverse complement strand
TTCTTTCGGAAATAGTAGGTTTTGAAATTATTTTTTCAGAAAGTTTCATTTTCAAAACTGGTTATAATACTTGTTATCTAAACCAACCCCAATCCTCTTGCATATCTTATGGCCTCAATGCTATTATTAACATCAAGTTTTTCAAGAATGCGCTGGCGGTGCGTGTTTACAGTATGAATTGAAATATATAGTTTCTCGGCAATTTCTTTGCTCATCATGCCGCTGGCAATCATTCCCAAAATTTCTTTCTCGCGGCTGCTTAGTTTTTGTAATTCTTTTTTATCAGGATTTACCCAACTCATAATTTCATTTGTAGCATAATTCACAGCTTTGCAGCGGAAAGGATTTTCAATATCTTGGCTTGGACTGATATCAAGAAAACATAAGGCCAGCCATACATTGCCTTTTGAATCAAGCTCTAGTGCCTGAAATTGTTCTACAACTCTTATGTATTCGTCTTTTTTGTTTAGAACTCGATAATCTGCAATGAGCTTAGATCTTTTACGCTCTATAATGGGTAGTTCAAATGCAATTTTCAGGAAATGAATACCTGCCATAGCCATTTCAAGTCTGTCATCAGGATGAGTTCTGGCTTCAGTATGAATTTGTTCAGGATGATGTTTTACTAGGTTTTTATCAAACCCAAGAATATTATGGTACCCTTCCGACATATAAATATGTTGTCTTTTATACATGTCGAAAATAGAAATACAGGAAGTGCCGGTAACATCCAATTGTTCCAAAAAAGTAATATGATGATTTAAAACGGAATAGTTCAATTCATCAGGGTTAATATCCTGTTGTCCCAACAATTCAGCATATTCATGTAAAACCTGCTCTTCTCTGCTCATAAAATAATGATTAATCAGTATTGTATACTGGTTATTCTTGATCGACCTTTACATCGTAAAAGTACTGGAAATTTTTAAAAGGCTGCAACCTTTACAGTATTTCACTTACAATTGAAATGGGTTGAATACTAAGTGTGAAAAGAGTATGAAAAGTGTTTGGAAAATTGTTTTTATCTTGGTTTTGATCATTGCTTGGCGCAATGTTGATGCACAGGAGCATGTGCAGATCATTAAAGGAAATATATATGACGCCGGTAGCAGAGTGCCATTGCCAGGAGCTACTGTTATAGTTGCTGCTACCGATCCAGTTATCGGAGCGATTAGTGATGCCAATGGTGACTTCCGTATGGAGAATGTGCCATTGGGTCGTCACGAAATAATTGTGGATTTTATAGGATATGAGCGCTACGTCTTATCTGAACTAGTCGTTGGCAGCGGGAAAGAAATTGTGCTTGAGATTCCGCTAATTGAAAAGTATACTAATCTGAAAACTGTTGAAATTAAATCTGGCGGTACTTTCGATGAATCTATAAATCCTATGGCGGTAAGTGGTACACAGCAGATTAGTATGGAACAGGCCTCGAGAATAGCCGGGTCGGGCGATGACCCTTCACGATTGGTTTCATCTTTTGCAGGCGTCAGCAATAGCGGACTGGCAAGCAATGGAATTGTAGTTCGTGGCAATGCCCCCAAAGGACTGCTTTGGCTGCTCGAGGGTGTAGAAATCTTTAATCCAAATCATTTTGCAGATTTGCAAACTTTTGGTGGTGGCGGACTTACTGCTCTTAGTAGTCAAATGATAGCCAGATCTGAATTTATGACAGGGGCTTTTCCAGCTAATTATTATAATGCTTTGTCGGGAGTTTTTGATATGCGTTTGCGCAGCGGAAACCCTGATGTTCGTGAACATGCATTTTCTATTGGAACAAATGGTATTGATTTTAGCAGTGAAGGGCCATTTGTAAAAGGCAAAAAGCCAACGTATTTATTTAATTATCGCTATTCCACACTTACTGTATTGGAACCAATACTGCCCCCAGAAGCTGGTAAAATTAATTATCAGGATTTCTCTGTAAAAATGGTTTTTCCAACAGAAAAAGCCGGGGTATTCTCAATATGGATTTTCTCTTTACGAGATTCTCAGCAAAGAGATTATGAATCAGATACCACGGCTTGGGAAACTATTACAGATGCAGAAAATTTTAAATCTGCAGCATTCTCTTTTTCTGGTGGAATTAGTCATAGAAAACAGCTTAATTCAAAGACATATTTAAGCACAGTTGCAGCATTTTCTGTGAATGATCTTTCGTTGGTCGAAGATCGATATTTTACCAACGATAGTTTGATGCCACAATCAGATTATTCGATTAGGAATCAGCGATATATGCTGAATTCATTTGTAAATACTAAGTTCTCTGTAAGACATCTTAATCGCACCGGAATTTCAATTATGGTTTCACAAACAGATTTGAATATTCAAGGTAATGTAAATGGAAGTTTCATGTCGTTAAGCTCTTTTACCGGATCTGCAATGCAAGTTTCTGCTTTCAGTTCTTCACGGTTTAGATTGGCTGAAAATTCTACATTAATTGCTGGAGTAAACGGATTATATAATGAATTGAATAAGGAATTTATCGTGGAACCAAGGTTGAGTTTTCGACAGGAATTTGGCGGAATTCATGCCATCAGTTTGGCAGCGGGCTTACATTCTAGACAAGAGCCTTTGACTATGTATTATTATAAGAATTCAGATGGTTTGCATCCAAATTTAAAATTACCACTAACGAAAGCAGCTCATGTAGTACTTAGTTATAACAGGATTTTGAATGAAAATCTGGTGTTTAGTGCAGGATTGTATTACCAGTATTTATTTAATGTGCCTGTACATCGTAGCTTTTCTATGATTAATGCAGAGCAAGTATGGTTATTAGATGATACATTAAATTCTTCGGGGCAGGGAAGAAACTATGGATTGGAATTAAGCCTTGAACGAAAACTTGCAAAAGGATGGTATTTCATGTTAAATAGTGCGGTATTTCGTTCAGAGTATTATGCTGAAGATGAAATATGGCATCATAGTGCATACGATCGAAAATTTACAATTAATGCTTTGGGTGGAAAAGAATGGTCATGCGGAAAGGGAAGGCAGAATCTGTTTAGCATTAACGGACGCCTGTCATGGTCGGGCGGTATGTATTTTACTCCACCTGATATTGATGAAAGTCTCACTGCAGGAATGCTCATTGATGATGAAACCCGAATTTACGCAGAACAAGCTCCTGATATGGCAGTGCTTAGTATGAGCGTGAATTACAGAAAAAACAAAAAGAATCATTCATCAATTTGGACTTTGCAAGTGATTAATCTGCTGTCCGCAGCCGAATTTATGGGTTATGAATATGATGAACTTAATAACAAAGTCTCAGTACGAAAAGATGCGTTCTTTATGCCTTCTTTGGCTTATAAGATTGAGTTCTGATCATCAACTAAAAGAGAGATTACTCATAAAACAACTCAAGATTTTCCAACAAATTCCCTTCCATATCATAATGCCTAATGGCGGAGATTCTGCCATCGGAATAAATAATATTATAGGTAGAGTGGTCGGCATCATCGGTAAGACGAAGAATAATTGGGGTATCATCTGCGTATTCAAAAAGATAACCCTGAGGTGCTATTCCTGAAACCATCGATCCAGAATAAAAATAGGTTCTTACCCGACCGAGACTATCAAAAAGATTGTATAGATTGGCCATTTGCGGCTCATCAGATTTTTTGACTATTGTGTTTTGATAGATGATATTATCAGCAATATTGGGTGGGAAATCGAAATTTTTTGCAATAAAATCGAAGTCGGGTGTGCTTGCACAAATAGCTTCTATTTCTTTGACATTGGAATCATCTGCCAATTTTGTTAGCCTAGCTTTTACAATGGTTTGAGCGCTCATTTGAATGCTGATTAAAACAGTTATTACGAAGAAAAGCTTTTTCATGTCTTGAAATTTAAGATTCGTTATAATGACGATTTCAACTAAATCAATGCCCTGAAAAGCAAAAATTATTCCCAAATATAGTAATATTCATTCATATTAATGGAAATAAACTAAAAAGTAAAGTGTTAAAATTATTGAATGGGTTAATCAGCGACTAGCTAATTGTTGATATAGGTATGAAAATTCAGATTGTTGGTATAACCACCATACATCAGTGTATCCAATGAGAATTGATTTAGACGGTATGGTTTTTCAACAAGAAATTTTGAAGAAAAAAGACCAACACCATTGGTGATATTAGTGAACTGAGGCCTTTCCTGAATAATACTGTTGGATGAAGTGTTTACGTTGATATAAGTGTTTAACTCATCGGTGCCAACGCTCATGATTAATTTCATACTACCAGGATAGCGCTGAACATCATTTCTGACTTCAAGTTTTGAACTTAAGAGAAAATAAAAGTCGTGGCTGGAATAACTTAATAATAAATCTTCGTTACCAGTAAGTGTATTGGAAACAGTAGATCCAATGCCCCATTCCATAGTTTTAGTTATCGTATCTAAAGTGTTGGAATCAAAAACTTCGTAATAGGTGAAAATGAATTTGGCTTCATATCGTTTTCCGTTTACAGCAGATTTCCATTCAATGTTTTTGGTGAGATCTTGAGAAAAACTAATATAATCTGAATAAGGGCTGGGTTGAGAAATATCGAAAGGCGCAATAATTGGAGTTGTGCTTTCAATAATATTTCCTGTTACCGGGTTTATTATTTGTAATCTGTATTTATAGTCAGGGTTTAACCATAAAGTGTCCGAATAACTAATGACAGCAGGGTTTTGAATTCTGATTCTGTAAATGGGTTGATATCCTGTGAAAAACAACTCGCTTTCTTTGTAAACCATTATTGTATCAGCAACGGGCGATTCATAAACAACCTGACCGTATTCATTTTCACCAAAGATCTTAACTTCCATGAGGTATGGATATAGAGTGCTGTCGGGAATTTGAGCAAAAACTAAGGCATTTCCCTCTCCTAAAAATGCTCTGTTGATACGAATGTACTGGTCTTGTTGAGTTGGATCAAGAATGGAATACACAACAGCGGTTTCCTTGTATTCGCCATTAATTTCGAAATCTGTGCTGCATGCATTAAATAAAATGATAGCAGTAACTACAACAAATACATTGCGAATTATTTTCATTTTTCTGATTGGTCGGTTTTCTATGCAAAAGTATTAAATTATTGTATTCGGCAATCAATTATTCAGTTTTCGGCTTAGGTAAATTAGTTAACGGAGCAATCCAAAATCGCTTTCGATGTAAATAACAAAGATTTTTAGGGCTTTATTCGCTCATTTTTTATATTTTTAATCCCAATTCAGTGATAAATGGAAAAGAAAAACAGCATTGAGGTATGTTTTAGCCCGGCTTTATTTGATCATGTTCTTACATGCTCGCCATTTTCAGTGGTGGTTGTTGATATTTTGAGGGCCACAACTTCTATTTGTTCTGCTTTCGAAAATGGAGTGAAGCAAATTATTCCTGTGGCATCGGCAGAAGAAGCATTGTCTTATAAAGAAGAAGGATATCTGATTGCGGCAGAGAGAAACGGAATTAAACTCGATTTTGCTGATTTTGGAAATTCTCCTGATAATTTTATGCAAGAAAGTGTTCGGGGTAAAAGCATTGTTTATAATACCACTAATGGAACTCAAACGATAAAAATGGTAAGCGATCATAAGCCTGTTGTCATTGCATCATTTAGCAATTTATCGGCAGTGGCTAAATTCCTTTCTACTCAGAAACAAAATGTAGTTATTCTTTGTGCCGGCTGGAAACATAAATTTAATCTTGAGGATTCACTTTTTGCAGGTGCATTAACTGCTGAATTGCTGAACTATGATAATATGTTTATGAATTGTGATTCAGCACAGGCTGCACTAGATTTATGGAGTGTGGCAGAACCTGACCCTCTTGCATATATTCAGAAAGCCATGCATCGCGAGCGACTTCGCAAACTGAAACTCGATTCTATTTTGGAGTATTGTTTTACACGAGATACCAGTAAAGCAGTGCCTTTGTATAATGGGTTTGACATTAAAAACAATTTATCTCATGAATAAGCTCCTTCGCCCTATCGTTTTTATTGCTTTGTTGATGGCCTATCCTTTGTCGTCTTTTTCATGGGGTTTCTTTTGCCATCGGCTAATAAATAAACATGCCGTATTTCTTCTCCCTCCGGAAATGGTCGGATTCTATAAGAAAAACATTGAATATCTGATTCGGCATTCCATTGATCCCGATAAACGCAGCCATGCAGTAGAAGGAGAGGCCGAAAAACATTATATCGATATTGATTATTTCGGTGATAAACCATTTGAAATTATGCCCCGTCAATGGCGCGATGCAGTAGAAAAATATGGAGAAGATACTCTGCATGAATATGGAATTCTGCCTTGGAATATTCAGAAAATGTATTATCGCTTGGTCGATGCATTTAAAGCAGGAGATGTTGACCAAATATTAAATGTATCGGCAAATTTTGGACACTATATTGCCGATGCTCATGTGCCTTTGCATACCACTCAATTTTACGATGGCCGTGTTTTGTATCAGAAAGGAGTACATGCCTTATGGGAAACTCGTGTGCCTGAAACTTTATCGGGCGATTGGGACTTTTTCCTAGGCCGGGCTGCATATATTCCAAATGCGCTAGATAAAGCCTGGGATTTGGTGGAATATAGTCATCATGAGGTGGATTCGGTTATTAATATTTACGATTCCTTGTTTTTGAATTTAGACCAGGATCTTATTTTTGTGATGGAAGAAAGAGGTGCAGTTCTGAGTCGTCAGTACTCGAGAGTTTTTGTTGATTTGTTTGAGCGTGAGATGCAGCAAATGGTGAATCGTAAGCTTCGTATGTCGGTGATGTCGGTAGCTTCATTCTGGTATTCTGCTTGGGTAGATGCCGGTCAACCAGACCTAGATCGTTTAATGGATAAAGAGGTTAGTAAAGCTCATAATGAAGAACTTAAGGAATTAGACCGTTTATGGAAAACCGGAAAACCAAAAGGTCGGCCTAATCCGGAAGATTCGGAAGAATAATTTTACTTTTTTCACGTTCTTTATTCTAATTTCTATAATATTCGGTTATGAGAAAAGTACTCTTTTTACTCGTTTTTTTGGCTTTGATGCGGCTATTACATGCGCAGGATACGATTGTTTTGAATTCCGGTTCAAAAATAGTAGGCTTTATTATTCAGGCCAGAACCGATTCGGTACTATACAGTCTCGATCCTTCAGCTAAGAGGGTTTTTTCATTATCGTCTGAGCAGATTGCAGATATGCGTTTTGGCAATACCCGCATATCAAGGTCTTATACTATTCCTTCAAATACAGATACCCTGGGGTCATACAGAAATTCATTAAAAACCGGATTTCTGGCCCCCGCTTTTGGCCATCTGTATTTTAGTTATGAAAAAGCTTTGAAGAATAATATTTCGCTCGATGTTTATCTGGGAGGTATAATAGATCAAAACAATGATTACTATTATTATGGCGAAGACAATAGCTATGGCGGGTATCTTCGTGTAGGATTTCGTTTCTATTTCAATAATTTAATAAAAAGGCATGGCCGAAAACTGTACAGCCCTTTGGCCGGGCATTATTTCAGCATCATTATGTCGCATACAGTTTGGCAATATCGCAACTATTATTACCTCTACGATGATTATTGGGGTACTTCATCGTATTACGGTTCACGCTCTGTTGCATATTCAGGGTCGATGCACTGGCTCTATGGTCTTCAGGTTCCGATTGCAAAACGCTTGAATTTCAATGTCTGTGCAGGTTTGGGATACTCATTTACAGTAGTGGATGGAAATGTTCCCTATGACGGTTTTGAGTACTCGCATGCAAAACCTTTTAACGGGCCTTTTAGTGTGACGGGTATGATTCAGTTTGGGTATATTTTCTAAATCAGTTTTTTGTAAAGACAAAAGATTGAGTAGATGTCTCAGTATAGACTTTAATGATATAATTGCCCGAACTAAGATTACTAATATTGATTATAGCATCGTTATGTGTTGAAGAAACCAAATTTCCATGTATAGTAAAGATTTCAGTTTGTAAAATTCTACTATTGGAATTTATATGAATGGATTGATTTGCAGGATTTGGATAAATCGCAATATCTATATTATTGTTTTCAATAATACTTGCAGAACTTAGAATCTTTACGCCATATAATTTTCTTCCGTTATTATTGAAAAACTCATCACACATTATTAGGCTGTCATTGCTGATAAAATGTAGTCCTTCTTTTTGAGAAATGGCAGTACTTGTATATGGTACTATGGTCCCGGAAGAAAAATTTGTGCCTGAAAAACCAGTTAGATGCCATATATAATAATATCCGCAAAGCATTATTTCATCTTCATTATAATTGATGGTGGCATCGGTTACCTGAAATAATTCTGTCATAGCATTGCCCAAATAAAGGCTGTCCATTTTCTCGGCAATATAAGTTCCTGCGGTATCGGGCAATTTATAAATATATGTGTACCCGCTAAATGGTGAGGTTCTGTTTTTGGTGAAAATATACAGGTGATCCTGCAAATGAATAAATGCTTCCGCATCGAAATTCATGCTATCGGCTGCAGGTGGAAAAGAAAACTGATCCTCGTAGGAGAAATTGATAAACTCGGCATCAATACTGTCGCCCGAAATCAATGTAGGATCGGGGATTTTAAGAATCCTTAGGTTTTGTCTGGTATTGTCATTATTTCCAAAATCACCAATAAAGAAATGGCCGTTTCGGTCTGTAGTAAGGCTTTCCCAATCATTATTCGATGCGTTCTTAATATATATTTTCTTTACAATATGGCCACTAGTATTAATTTGATATATTACAGGACTATTCCCTCCGTCATTTAATGTCCAGATATTGCTGTCAGCATCTATGCATAGTCCAGAGTTTTCATTAAGAGTGTCGGATAAAGAGCATATTTCATTAATCTGAATACTTTGCGCAGATAAAATTACGGGTATGGCTAAGCAGGCGATGATAAGTGCGGGTATTTTCATGGACTAAAATTACTTTTTATTTTACGTTATTTCTAAGCAAATATACTTGTTTCTGCTTTTATTATCTTTACTCAAAAATGAAATCTCTCTTCGATATATCAGATTATGTAGGGAACGAAGAACTCTTCGAAGAAATCTTAGATAAAGAAAATCTTCGCATTGAACGAATAGTCTCATCCGGACAAACTTCTCCTGACATGGGTTGGTACGATCAGGATGTAAACGAGTTTGTAATTTTAATTCAGGGAACTGCTGAGTTGGAATTTGATGATGGAACTAAAGTTGAATTAAAATGCGGAGATTATCTAAACATTCCTGCCCATAAAAAACACAGGGTCACTTTTACTTCAAAGGACCCTGCTTGTATCTGGATTGCAGTATTTTATAAATAGCTATACGTCGATTTTAGCATATTTGGCATTTTGCTCGATAAATTCACGGCGTGGAGGTACATCGTCACCCATGAGCATAGAGAAAATACGATCTGCTTCTGCGCTGCTATCAATGGTTACTTGGCGCAAAGTACGAGTTTCAGGGTTCATGGTGGTTGACCAGAGTTGCTCAGCATTCATTTCTCCAAGACCTTTATAGCGCTGAATATGAATTCCTTTCTCGTTTCCGTCAGGCCCTTTAAATTCGTTTATGATTTGATCACGCTGATTATCATCCCATGCATAAACCTCTTTTTGCCCTTTTCTGAGTAAATAGAGTGGGGGAGTTGCAATATAAATATAACCATTTTCGATCATCGGTTTCATATAGCGGAAGAAGAAAGTAAGAATTAAAGTCGCAATATGACTTCCATCCACGTCAGCATCAGTCATAATAACAACTTTGTGGTATCTGAGTTTAGCCATATTGAGCTCTTTGGTGTCTTCTTCGGTTCCGATGGTAACACCGAGAGCAGTAAACATATTTTTAATCTCTTCCGATTCGAAGATTTTATGAGCCATAGCTTTTTCAACATTCAGAATTTTACCTCTGAGTGGGAGAATAGCCTGAAATTTTCTGTCGCGGCCTTGTTTTGCTGTACCACCCGCAGAATCACCCTCAACGAGAAAGATTTCGCTATCGGCAGGATCTTTAGAAGAACAATCGGCCAGTTTTCCGGGAAGTCCACTTCCAGTTAAAACATTTTTGCGTTGTACGAGTTCGCGTGCTTTGCGTGCAGCATGACGAGCTGTAGCAGCAAGAATCACTTTGTTGACAATGATTCTGGCTTCTTTAGGATGTTCTTCGAGGTAATAATTCAGGTTTTCGCTAATAACCTGATCAACCACGCCCATAACCTCATTGTTTCCAAGTTTGGTTTTGGTTTGACCTTCAAATTGAGGTTCAGCAACCTTTACAGAAATAATAGCTGTTAATCCTTCACGAAAATCATCGCCACTAATATCGAATTTAAGTTTAGACAACATTCCTGATTTCTCGGCATAAGATTTTAGCGTACGGGTAAGTCCTCGGCGAAATCCTGCAAGGTGTGTTCCACCTTCAATTGTGCTGATATTATTTACAAAAGTATGTACATTCTCAGAAAATGAAGTATTGTATTGCATGGCTATTTCTATAGGAATACCATTGCGCTCACCTTCAAAAGAAATGGGCTCTTCAATTAGTTTTTCGCGGGTGCTATCAAGATAAACCAGAAAGTCGAGCAATCCGTTTTCAGAAAGAAATTCTTTTTCGTTTTGCTGTCCGTTTTCATCTAATCTTTCGTCAATAAGCACCAGGCGGATTCCTTTATTAAGAAATGCCAAGTCACGCAAACGATTTGATAATACATCAAATGAATATTCGCTTACAATAAATATACTGTCGTCGGGCTTAAAATAAATATGGGTTCCGGATCTATCGGTTGTTCCAACTTCTTCAACTTCAGTAACGGGTTTACCTTCAGCGTATTCCTGACGATACATTATTCCTTCGCGGTGAATCGTGGCAATTAATTGTTTGGAGAGTGCATTAACACATGAAACACCAACTCCGTGTAATCCGCCGGATACCTTATAAGAATCTTTGTCAAATTTACCACCGGCATGCAATACGGTCATAACAACTTCCAAAGCAGATTTTTGTTCTTTTTCATGGAGGTCAACTGGGATTCCACGACCATCATCGTTAACACTAATGGCGTTATCTTTGTGAATTCTGACTTCAATATTTTGGCAATGGCCTGCTAATGCTTCATCAATTGAGTTATCAACTACTTCATATACAAGATGGTGTAAACCTTTTGTACTGATGTCGCCAATGTACATGGCTGGTCTTTTTCGAACTGCCTCAAGTCCTTCAAGAACCTGAATATTATCCGCTGAGTATTCGTTTGGGTTTTTCTTTTCCTCGCTCATATCTAAATCACTTAAAATTAGTTACTTGCGCTTTTGCAAAAGCAACAGACAAAGATACTCATTTTAACTTAAAGAAAAGAACTTGAGCGGTTGATAAAACGGGAATTTATTAACAATTTTAATGCGCTAATCTGCTGATGGGTTAATCATGCCAAATGCATTCTTTTTAACGTAAAGCCGCAAAGCCGCATAAGGAGAACTTTTGTCAGATTATTCGGTTCAGGCAGTGTACTTGAGGTTTGAATTGTCGACAATGGTTTTGCTTAATCGACGTTTCTATGCCCACATTTTTGCGTGCAATATCTTAATGTGGACGATGGAAAGCCGAGGCTTGTGACGGCATTCCAACGTCGCACGAATATACA
>JAFGWG010000214.1 GCA_016937255.1 Bacteroidales bacterium | reverse complement strand
TGGCACTAAAAACACAAAGGATAAAGCTTCTAAAAAGGAGAAAAAGAATCCCAAAAGTATGTGTTATTGTCCGGCTTTTTAAGTAGTGGCAAAACCTGCCAGGTTATTGCCAAAGTTGAACCACAGATATAACCTGCAGGTTATGCGTGGTGATTAGTTTCTAACCATTCCTGCAAGTTCAATTTCACAATAACATCGAGAAATCCGGTACTTTTTCCGTTCTTAGTTTATGACGATTATGCTTTTACTGCGGTGTTCAATTGCCTATTTATATTAAAGCGCTAATTAAGAACAGCTTACAAATAATCTCATTACAAATATGGATATGTAATGACTTTGACATGATAAAAAGTAAACCAGCATACGAACCTGAGTTCAGGATAAGAATAATGCATTTTTTTTTCAAAATGTCAAATTCCTTCACCCTTCGAGAACCTCAGGGAGGAATTAGACAGTGTTGTAATGTCATTTTTTAGACTTTTGCATAAGAATTTATTTGAACACCTCAATACTTTTATTTAAAAAATTCATACTTTTACATAAATATCCATTTTATGAAGAATTTACTGTTAGCCATAGTTTTTGTGTTTTCTATTTCACAAACAGCAAGTTTTGCTCAGTTTAGTGTACAAAAAGTACTGATTGAAGTGTTTACCGGTGCATGGGGGGGCTATGGGCCTGATGGATTTGTAGTTCTTGAAAGCGTTTTGGCATCAGACTCAAATATTTATGCGGTGAATATACACGTGTCAGATGCCATGGAACCACCGGAAGCAAGCGGGATTGAAAGTTTTTACGGTCCTGCTTACCCTCAGGCTGTTATCAACAGAGATGATGCGCCAATTAGCAGAGGCTCCTGGCTTGCATATGCAACAAATATATTGAGTGGAGCATCTTCGGCGGATGTGATTTTTGATTCTGTAAATTTCAATTTGTCCACAAGGGAGCTTGAAATACATATGCGGACAGTATTTACTGGTTCAGTTACTGGCGATTTGAGAATGAATGTGATAATTGTTGAGGATAGTGTTACGGGTAGTGGAACTGGTTATGATCAGGTAAACTATGATAACAATACTGCAGGTCATCCGTATCAGGGTGCCGGAAATCCTATTGTCGGAATGCCGCACAGATATGTTGCCCGTGATTATCTTGGTGATGAATGGGGTGTAAGTGGAATAATTCCTTCTTCTGTTTCCTTCGGATCAGTATATACACACGTGTTTAATTATACCATACCGGCTTCCTATGATTATCAAAAGATATCTTTGATTGGCTTTGTTTCTTATTATGGAGCAGGCGTGTCAGATAGAGAAATTCTTAATGTTGCGCGATACCCTGAAATCATTCCCAATTCTACGGTTGGTATAACAGACAATAATCTACCGCAGTATACGGTTTACCCAAACCCTTCTCACGGTGATTTGCATATTATTGCCGAAGAAAGAACCAACATTGTAATTGTCAATTCTTTATTGCAGGAAGTCTATACCGGAACTCTTAATGAAGGGCCTAATGATATACACCTGTCATTACCGCAAGGCTTGTATTTTGCGAATTTCAGTAATGAAAACAATAGCTGGATGCAGAAAATTGTGTTAAAATAATCTCCGCGCCCTCCGCGCCTTCTTTGCGTCCTCTGCGGTTATTATCAGTGCCAATCAGTGCTTCAGTCAGTATCATCTGTGTTCTATCGGCACATCACAACGTCGGTACAGCCTCAATCAACATCTTAGTATATTCATTCTGAGGATTTCTGATAATTTCCTCACTGCTTCCGGCTTCTACTATCTTGCCTTTTTGCATCACCAGAATTCTATCCGACATGTGATGAATGACATTCAAATCGTGGGAAATGAACAGATAGGTGAGGCCGAACTCGGCTTTCAAATCGTTGAGTAGATTTAGAACCTGAGCCTGAATACTAACGTCCAGTGCTGCTACAGATTCATCACAGAAAACAATTTTGGGTTGGAGCAATAATGCCCTTGCAATCACAATTCGCTGCCGCTGACCACCACTAAATTGATGAGGATATTTTCGTAATACATCGGCATCGAGTCCCGTTTTTTTTAGCATTTCTACAATATAATCCATTCGCTCACTCTTCTTGCTCAATACTGAATGGGCTTGCATGGGCTCCATTAGTGCTTTGTCAATTCTCATTTGCGGATTCAAAGACGAGTATGGATCTTGAAAAATAATCTGCAAATCTTTGCGATATTTTCGCATTTTTGCATTGGAAAGACCGCATAAATCAACGGAATTGTAGATTACTTCACCTGAATTGGGACGAATGAGTTGTAAGGCACTGCGAATCAAGGTTGATTTTCCACTTCCAGATTCTCCTACAATTCCTAATGTTTCTCCTTTAAAAACCTTAAAATCAATATCTTCGTTAGCTTTGAGCCATGCTGGAGCATTTTTATTGCCATGCTTTTTAAGAGGAAACCAAGTGTTGAGGTTTTTTACTTCTAAAATGTGATCAGAATTATAATCGGGCGTTATTTTTTGTGTTTCATCTGGTTTGGTTTTTCCACCAATAATATCTTCAACGGTCAGTAGGCGTTTTTGCTTCTCTTCCATTTTTGGGCGGCATGCAAGCAGCGCTTTGGTATAATCAGATTTAGGATTATCGAAAATCTCTTTTGAATTTCCAAATTCCTGAATCTGCCCGTCTTTCATCACCAGAATATCATCTGCCAAAGATTTTACCACTGCAAGATCATGGGAAATAAAAATAACGGACGTATTGTTTTCTTTCTGAAGTTCACGGATGAGATCCAAAACTTCTTTTTGTACGCTGACATCTAAGGCGGTAGTGGGTTCGTCGGCAATAAGAATTTTGGGTTTCATGGTCATGGCCATTGCGATCATCACGCGTTGTCTTTGTCCGCCCGAAAGCTGATGTGGATAGGATTGAAACGCTTTTTCCGAATCAGGAAGTTTCACTTTTGTGAACATTTCCAATACCGCATTTTTCGCTTTTTTTCTACTATAACCCAAATGCAGTCTTAATTGTTCTCCTGCTTGAAACCCACATTTCAATGACGGATTTAACGAAGTCATGGGCTCCTGAACAATCATGCAAATCAGATTTCCCCTGAACTTTCGCATGAGTTTCTCCTTCATTTTCAAAAGATTATGCTGGCGTCCACCTCCTGAAAATAGAATTTCCCCTTTGGTTTTCATGCCCTTGCTATCCGGCATTAAGCCCATAATACTCAACGCGGTAAGCGATTTTCCGGAACCACTTTCACCCACAATGCCAAGCACTTTTCCTTCCTCCAAAGAGAAATTTATTCCATCAACGGCCGGTTTTTCCTGGCCTTTGAAGTGAATGTGAAGATTTTGTATGTCGAGAAGTGGGTTCACGTTTTCAAAAGTAGTGATTTTTTTGGCTTTTCTTTATGACTTCAGAAGTTTTAAAAACTTCGGAAGTCTGGAGCTTCACACTTCCATCAAATCACTCATCAATGCATCAGAGATAAGTAATCCTTCTCGGGTAAATGCAATACGGTTTTCTGAAACGGAAAAATAAGGCGAATTCTGTGTTTTGAGCAGTATTTTGCGAAAATTTTCTTCTCCAAACTCTTGCTCAAACTCCTGCTTTGTAAATCCTTCCACGAGCCGCAATCGCGTCAGAATAAATTCGTTGTATTTTTCCTGTTGACCAATGGTTTCCGTTTCAAAATACTTCGCGCCGGATTCAACAGCCGAAATATATTCTTTCAGATCGGCAATATTCCATCTGCGCTCAGTTCCATTGAAAGAATGAGCTGACGGTCCAAATCCTGCATACGGCTCTCCTTTCCAATAAGCTGTATTATGCTGCGATTCTATCCCAGGCTTTGAAAAATTACTAATCTCGTATTGAAAATAGCCATTTTTTGCAGCGGTTTCTGCAGCAAGAATGAACTGCCGGGCCTGGGTTTCTTCGTCAATATTAGATCGTTCATTATTGATAATAAGTTTTCTAAGCTTACTGCGATCTTCAATACTTAGTGAATACATGGAAATATGTGGAATACCAAGAGTGGTCAAAATTTCCACATTTTTAATAAATCTTTCATCATTTGCACCGGAAATGCCATGAATAAGATCTGCACTAAGGTTTGAGAAATGGTTTTTTGCAATTTTTAAGGCAGCAATAGCTTTTTCAGAACTGTGAATCCGCTGCAGGTATTCCAAGTCTTCATCATTAAATGACTGAATGCCAATGCTTAATCGGTTAATTCCCAGCTCTTTCCACCGTGAACATTTCTCCGCATCTATGTTTTCTGGATTGGCTTCCAATGTTATTTCTGCAAGATCTTCAAACCCAAAATTGTCATTGATATAATTAAAAATGAGCCCTAGGTTTTCAAAGTCTAGAAAAGAGGGAGTTCCTCCTCCAAAATACAGTGATTTTAATGGCCATAAAATTTCGCTTTTTCTATCTTCTAACTCCTTTAACAGTGCCGAAATATATTCTTTTTGCATACTGTTTCCTTCTATGGAATAGAAATCGCAATATGCGCATTTGGCAATGCAAAACGGAACATGGATATAGATTCTTTTCATATGAAAAATGCAATTAGCCTTTATACCCGAACAATTTCCGGCTTTTAATCATTTCGGAAATGTATTTTGGCACCCCGTCTTCCCAGGTTTGATCGCCCTCTTGGATTTTCTTAAGAACTTCTTTGGAGTAAATTCCCAAAATATTCTTGCGGTATCCGGTAATGGGAACAATAAATGAATTGCTGATTAAATGTTCGTAAAGATGACGATATTTTTCTGGCAAATGGAAGCTTTCTGTAGTTATGAGCTCATCACTATTTTTTTTCTTAAAAGGATAGATAAGTAATTTTGTTTTTTCGTTAAAAAGCATGCCCATAGCCTGTAATAATCCGCCATTTAGGTCTTGGTAATGAGACTCGTCAAAAATCTTCTCAAGCGTATTTGCCCCAAGTAACATTCTTAGCGCTTTTAGTTTGAATGAGCTGAAATAATCTGATAATTTATAGAATTCAAAAAATCCTGAAACCATCACGTATTGGCCCATTCCGTTAAGAATATCAACCCGGTCTAAGAAATCCTTCTCATCGATATCATCGCCTTTTCGCATGAGTCTATCCAAATTCATTTCACAAAGCACAATGGTGTCATCTTTGTGATAGTCAGCTTCTTTTCGACAAAGCCCGACAGAGGTTTTCAACATATCGAAGCCGACATAGGTTATGGGGCGGAAAGTACCACGCAAAACAATGACATTCTTTTTATACAACATGTCAGAGGGTTGTTGTACTTGTCCCTGGCGATCGAACATGACCGCCATGGTCATTTCGTTTTTAACCAATTGCACGCCAAGAAGTCTGTTATCGACATAATCCAAATCCGGACCTCTCATTTTGATATAATTCACTTCTACACGATCGCGGTCAAGATTTTCCATCAGGCTACGCAGAAAAGAATTAGGCTTTTTGTAGTGGTTAAAACAAGCGTAAATTAGGTTTACACCCAATGCGCCAAGGGTATATTGCTGGAGTAATCCGTCGTTTTCGAAGAGATTTACATGAATAATAATGGTATTGGCTTCTTTTTTGGGATCCAGCCTGAAGCGCACACCCAGCCAGCCATGTCCTTGGTTTGTTTTGTGGTAATTCAGGGTTTCAACGGTGTCTCCAAATACAAAAAAATTGCTTTCTGAACCCCTGCTATCTTCTAGTGTATCAACCAATTCGTCATACTCTTTTTTGAGCATTTTTTCCAGCCGGCCTTCACTTACGTATCTTCCTTTTCCACGTTTGTTGTATAGTGTGTCTGAAAATGTTTTATCGTAGGCAGAAATGGTTTTAGCAATGGTTCCCGAAGCTCCTCCTGCTTGAAAAAAGTGGCGCGAAACTTCCTGACCCCCACCAATTTCGCTAATAGTTCCAAAAATGGATGGGTCAAGATTAATCTGTAAGGCTTTATTCTTGGTTGTAAGTACTTGCTCTGACATAGCTGGTGTTTTACTGATGTAAAGGTATGAAAATTTGTAGTTGAGGCGTTAGTGTAAATGATAGATATCAGGCAATTTCTAAAGCAAATTCCGCATAATATTTGCCAGACTGTCGAATTTTGCTTTAAGCGGAGTTTTGCTAAAATCGAGCGGCACAGGACTGTTCATGTGTATGGGAATATTGCCTTCAACCGGAAAATCTTCGTAGAAACTGATCATGGCTTTTGAAGATACTTTTAGTGGAAAATGCAAGGAATCGTTTACCGGCATCATAAAATCGAGAAAGACAGGAATGCTGTCGTGAATTTGCATCTGCACAGGAATTTGAGAACTTACCCGTACAGCTTCCGGGTTAAAAGTCATGTCCTGATCCAGACGTATTGTTCCTGTGCTTTTAAATGGAACTTTAAAAAGTCCCAAAAACCTGATTTTGATTTTATCATCAAGTGGAATACTATCATTTACAGGGGCAGTAAAACCATCAGGGAAGCTGAACAAAGTATCAACACTAAGCATCTCGTCAATACTTAAATTTACCGGTATCATAAGTTCTTTTCTAACCGGGACATTCATTTGAACCGGTGCGGCAACGTCTATCCACATACTAACATGCACCGGAATGCTAACCGGAACTTTGAAAGACGTGTTTATTGGAATGGTGTCATGAATTTCCGCATTAATATCGAATTTGGAATTTCCCATCGATTCCAGAATTTCGGCGGCATCATCGAGTTTTTCTCTGGCATCGCTTAATTTGAGTAATAAAACCAGAATAATAATCCCTGATGTCAGAAAAGCAAGTGTAAATAGTAAAATATTGAGTTTTTTACCCATTTCTTTATTATAAGTGGTTTTTGCGGCTGTAATTTACGAAACTTTCTCGATAATCTTTCAAAACATAGCACGCCAGATTATGTAGAATGATAAAATCGACACCAGAATAATTACCCAATGACCATCTTTCGTTGTTATTCTCATTTTGAGCACCTAAACTCGAAGACCATTTGAATTCTGCCGACCATTCAGCGGGAGATTTAACATTGCCGAAAAGGTAATTATATGTTCCGTTTTCAGGCGCAGAACTTAGTTGATACAAGAGTTTATCATAGTCGTAGTATTTACTTAGCGCGTTTTCGGGCATATTATGCAATGCAGCGTAGAGCAGAAGGTAAAAAGTGTCCCAATTGTATTTTTTTGAAATCCCACTTAATTCTGACACAGGGTTTCTGAAAATACGACTTTCTCCACTTAAAGTCAGGCATTGGCTTGTCATAAACCTCAAAATGCGATATTTTTTTTCTCCAAAATTGCTGTACGAAGAAATTTCAGCTCCTTCAAAATAGCTCGGATAATATGGTGCATTCTCAATTCCGGGATATTGACCCTGTAAGTTGCATGATTCAATTATGTCTTCACCAATAAATTTTAATGGAAAGGCAAATGCACGTACATCTCCTCCGTTATTATTCCCAAGGAGGGTTCCATCGGGAAAACGGGGACGCCACCATTTTGTTTCCCCAACTTGCTGATATCCACTTAGATAGTTCAGCATGCGAAGAGCGCAGTGTGCTGCTTCAGCTTTGGTGCTGCTATCATCAATTAAATGAACACAAAGGCTGAGTCCAACCAGCGCACCAATAGCTTCATCTTGACTTGTGAATTTTTGTTCCTGATAATAATGTTTGAAATGCGAATCACGTAAAGTGAATGATTTGGCATCTGGATCCCCGGGAAATCGGTGCAAAAAATAGAAAGAGGATTCGCTGTTGTATTTGGCAAGACATTCTACTTGGTATTGATAAATTCGAGCTGGAAACCCATATTCTTTATTTTTAATTCTATCAGAAAGAAACTGCTCACCATTAAGCCCTTTGTTGAGAACGCTGAACATGGTATCACTTAATACCGGAGGCATATCTTCTCTAATAAAAAAACCATCGAGGGTGTCTTTCATAAACCATGGTGGCCCACTTTCACACATATCGCAGCGATTGAATGCGGCAATAATATCATTAATCTGCTTGAGGGTTGTTTCTGCAAGCTCAGGAATGTCTGCCTCTAGCCAGAGTTTATATTCTAAAACCAATGCGCCCAGAAGATATCCGCTTCGGGTAAAACTTTGTCCAAAAGTAATGGATGGATGTGTGGAGAATTCATCTCCGCTATTTTCAATACCATCTTGATTAAACCATGTGTCTCGGTTTCTGAGGGTGGATAATAGTCCGTGACCTTGACCCCTGCCAAAAACAATGAAGTATTGAAGGCGATTCCGGTAGCGAAAGTATTTTTGATGAATATCAGAATACACGGCTTTGTCATCCTTGTTTTGTGAAAAAACCGGCAAAAGTAAAATAAACAGCAAGCATATTGCTAATATCTGACGCATGTAAACAAAAGTAAGGAATTATTTGATGAAATCTATAAAGTTTTAAATGAGATATTGGGTACTATGACGTAAAATTGTTATATTTTTGTTCTTGCTAAATTATGATACGAAAAGAAGATATAGCACGAATTTTAGACGCCGTTCGGATTGAAGAAGTGGTGGGTGATTTTGTTACCCTGAAAAAAAAGGGGGCAAATATGTTTGGCTTATGTCCTTTTCATAATGAAAAAACACCATCATTTACCGTAGCTCCTGTTAAAGGAATTTACAAGTGTTTTGGTTGTGGAAAAGCTGGAAATGCAGTGAATTTCATGATGGAGCATGAGCATTATACTTATCCTGAAGCACTACGGTATTTGGCCAGAAAATATGGTGTTGATATTGTGGAAGAAGAGGCAGATGAAGAGTATGAGCTGAAGCGCAGTGAAGAAGAGCAGGCGTTTTTTGTTCATGAATTTGCTCAGAAATGGTTTATTAGTCAATTATGGGAATCTAAGCAAGGGCAGACAGTGGCTTTGAGCTATTTCAGAGAGCGTGGTTTCAGCGACGCAACGATTCATAAATTCCAGTTGGGATATTCTCCTGAAGAATATGATGCATTTTTTAAGCATGCTCAGAAGCAAGGGTTCAAAGAAGATGTGCTGATTAAAAACGGTTTGGTTACCGAAGAGCGCAAAAATGACCGTTTTCGTGCAAGAGTTATTTTTCCTATTCATAGTGCCAGTGGACGCGTGCTTGCATTTGGTGGGCGCACAATGCGCAGTGACAAGAACATTGCAAAATACCTCAATTCTCCTGAAACACCAATTTACCGCAAAAGTGAGGTTCTTTACGGAATATATTTTGCAAAAAATGCCATTCATAAAGAGAATGTTTGTTATTTAACCGAAGGGTATACAGATGTAATTTCTTTGCATCAGGCAGGAGTAGAAAATGTAGTGTCATCCAGTGGAACCAGTCTTACAATAGGTCAGATTAAATCGATTCGTCGGTTTACTCCCAATATCACCATCCTTTTTGATGGAGATTCTGCCGGAATTAAAGCCTCTTTCAGAGCAATTGACATGATTTTGTCTGAAGGGATGAATGTTCGTGTGGTACTTTTTCCCGAAGGAGAAGATCCGGATTCTTTTGCCCGAAATCATAGCTCTGCGGAATTGCTGCAGTATTTGAAGGAAGAATCATCAAGTTTTATCATCTTCAAGGCAGAAAATTTACTAAAAGATGCAGAAAGCGACCCCGTAGAAAGAGCTACGGCCATTCGCGATATTGTAGCAAGTATTGCTGCTGTACCAGATCCCATTACCCGGTCTGAATTTATTAAAGATTGCAGTCGCCGCTTTGATATTACTGAAAAAGACCTTGTTTTTGAAATGAATAAGGTGCTCAGAAGCAAGGCAACTCAGAAAATAAGGCAGGAAGATGGATTTGAGGTCGATATTCCGCAAGAGAAAAAAGAAACCCCTTCATTACTTCGTAATACCAATGAACTATTAGATGATGCCGAAAAGAAACTCATTCAATTGATTCTTAATTATGGCAATACAGATATCAAATATTTTGAGAAAAATGAAGATGCTCGATTGATTGAAAAATCAATAAAAACGGCAGATTTTATTTTTAATCAGTTGGAAGAAGAAGAACTTGAGTTTCGCGATGCGTCAAATATTCATCTACTCGAGCTGTGTAAAAAGCAATTTAATGAAGATGGCAAAATAGATACCGCTCTGCTTTTTCATATTCTCTCTCCCGACTTGGTATCGTACGTTGCAGATTTAATGGATGAACAGTATGTCCTTAGCCCAAACTGGGAAATTATGCACAGGGTTTATGTACAACATAAAGATAATAATGCACATATTTTTATGGCGGTTGTCGATGGTTCTGTGTTGGAATTTAAGCGACTTATTGTTCGTCATCACATTGATGAAATCAATAAAAAATTTGAGCAGAAACCGAATAATGAAGAGATGTCAAACTTGTTGTTAGAGTTCTATAAATGGAAGAATCTTGAAGTAAAAATCAATAAAGATCAACTGAATCGCGTTATTATAAAATGATTATGATCTTGAGGGAAAAAAAGAAAGCATTTCGCAAAGAAATAAAGGAGATCATTTGGGATATTCCTGACAAAATGACCCGCTCAGCCTCGTTCCTTTCCAAAATGCTCATGGATAAACGCTTTCAGATGGCCAAAGTTATAATGTCTTATAGCAGCCTTTCTGACGAAGTACAATTGCAAGAATTTAATGAATTCGTTTTTAAAAATAAGACTTTGCTTTTACCCAGAATTAATGGCGAACATATAGAGGTTGTTGCATATAACGGTGAGTGGGAGCAGGAAGAAAGTTATGGAATTTTGGAACCGACTGGCGCAATTTTTAAGGATATTTCTAAAATTGATCTGATTATTGTACCGGGTTTGGCTTTTGATAAAGATAATAATCGCATTGGAAGAGGAAAAGCATATTATGATCGTTTTCTGCCAAATACGCAGGCTGTAAAAATTGGCGTGTGTTTTGCAGAGCAATATGTCGATTTACTTCCTGCAGGCGAGCAAGATGTTCGCATGAACGATGTAATTTGTGTTTGAAATACTAATCTAAATCATTGAATATGAAGTTTTTGTCAGTAATTTTACTTGTAATAGCTCATCTTTTTGTTGGAGCCCAGAATCAGGTCAGCATTCAGGGAACATTCAACGGTGAGACATCAGGTACGGAAATCGTACTTGAAAATTTTTTAAATCCAACCGCATTTAGTCAAAAGACAGAGATTAAAGACAATAAGTTTTCTTTTTCTTTCGAGGCAGAAGGGGAGGAAATTTATAAACTCAAGCTTTCCACGGATAATTTTCTTGCGTTGGTAATAGTTCCTGGAGAAAAGATTTCTCTTACGCTGAACCCTGAAAGCCTGGGCATCATGCCTATTGTTGAAGGTTCGCCAAACACTGTTTTTATTTACGATGTTCAAAAAGCATTGGCGGAATTCAATCTGAAGCAAGATAGCTTAAATAAAGCGTATCAAACTGCAGATGTAGATCAGCGCAAGGAAATTGAAACGGAGTATTTTGCTATCGATCATGATAAAAATGTCTTTCTTTCAGCGGAAGTGAAAAAGAATTCATCATCTTTAGCTGCTTTGTTTTATGTTGAGCAATTGAATATTGATGAATATTTCCCCCTTTATGTTGAAGTAGATTCAATTTTGAATGTGAAATTCCCTGGTCATCCTGCCACTCAAGGCTTACACAATAAGGTTATAAGCAACAAAGCAACTGCAATAGGCTCAACTGCTCCTGATTTTTCTCAACTTACTCCAGAAGGAGAAGAGAAGAGTTTATACTCGGTAACGGGTGCAAAAATTATAATTGTTGATTTCTGGGCATCTTGGTGTAAGCCTTGTCGTGCTGAAAACCCAAATATGGTAAGTCTTTATGCAGATTATCATGCTAAAGGCCTGGAAATTTTCGGAGTATCATTGGATAAAGATTCTGCATCATGGGTTCGAGCAATTGAAAGCGATAAACTTACTTGGTATCATGTAAGTGATTTGCAGGGCTGGAGAAGTAGTGCTGCGGCTTTATACGGAGTTGGCTCAATCCCTTCCATGTTTATACTGGATGGTACAAACTTTAAAATAATTGCAAAGAATATACGCGGAGCGCAGTTAAGAGAATTTGTTGGTTCCAAACTCGATTAGGAGTTACCCAAAGCAACGAATTATATTTCTTTTATTTCTTTTATGGCGAGGGTGAAATTTCTTTTTACCCTTGCTTTTATAAATGACTTTTTCAATTTTTTTGCCGAAAGTTTTAACGAAGCTTTTTTTATGTTTTTCCCCACTTCCCATTGACACACTTCCACCAGAACTTCTATTGCTTGATGAGCCCCTATTTACACTATAATTGTTTCCGGGGTTTGAGTTTTGAGGAACCTGCTGCACCTGTTGTTGAGGATAAATAACGTTTTGTGGGTTGACATTGCCAAAAGGATTGTGGTCTACCTGTGCAGATTGTTGCTCAATATTGGTTTCAACTTGAGAAACATCGTTCCCATTTGAATTGTTAATCGGGTTATTATTATTGTTTGTACTAACCTGAATAGTAGATGTTTCATTTTGGGCAAAGAGAAAACTACTGCTTATAAGCAGGAGAGCAAAAAGTATTTTTTTCATAGAATTCGTTTTTATCAAGCATTAATTAACCAATAATTAAGCCGAAACACATGTTTTTCATAAATCGGTTAATTATTTTGTCACTAATGCCGTAACACGCAATTGCTTATATCATTCGTGAATATCGCCTTGGCGTTATTATTCAATGTAATTATGGGAGGAAAAATTGTTCGTGTAAATATGTGTATCCCGATTACAATCGGGACGTGGTTAATAAAAAATAAAAAATTGGTTAGTTGTATAATTTCAGAGAATCATTTTTTTTATTTTTTTGTCAGAAAAATTTTTTGTTATATATTTGCAGCCCTAATGCGAAAATAGCTCAGTTGGTAGA
>JAFGWG010000213.1 GCA_016937255.1 Bacteroidales bacterium | reverse complement strand
TTATTACAAATAATAGTTCTTTGTTTTGTTTCATTGTTTTCTTATTCTCAAGAATTTGGAGGAGGGCTAACAGCAGGTTTAACCACTAGCCATATTTGGGGTGATGAAATGGCCGGTTTTCATAAAGCAGGTTTTACAGCAGGAGGGTATGTAAATAGGGCAATAACCGATAAGTTAAAAGCACAGTTCGAAATGAGGTATGTACAAAAAGGGTCGAAAAATCCGACAGATGGTTTTAAAATCCAGCTTGAGTACATAGAAATCCCATTGCTTTTGACCTACGATATTAAAAAGATGTTTTGTGTTGAAACAGGTCTTGGGTATGCTCATTTGGTTAGGGCGTTTGAAGGCATCGACGATATAAAGTTTCATAGGGTAATGCCTCGTCTGGATATTATTGCCTATTTTGGGGCGTCGTATCGGTTTACCGAGCGTTTGAGCATAAATGGGCGCTACGCTCCGTCAATAGTGTATGTCGATCATTTTAGAAACATTGTAGCCACTTTTACTTTATGTTATAATTTGATAAACTAGCAATTGTCATTATGTCTATTTTAAATAATCTTGCGTCTGTTAAGGGTTTAAAAGGAAATGATGCAAATATACTGCTTGCAAAAGAAATAACTGAAACAAATAATAGTCAAGCATTAGTGGAGCTTGTTGATAATCTTTCAAATAAGAACAAAAATATTCAGAGTGATTGTATAAAAGTTATTTATGAGACAGCATATATAACGCCTGAATTAATTGCAGATTATTATGAGAAATTTTTCGCACTGCTTTCCAGCAGAAACAATAGACTTGTATGGGGAGCAATGATAGCAATATCTACTATTACATTGTTGAGGCCGCAGTATGTTTTTTCGCAATTGGATTTAATAATGAATACTGTTGCAAAAGGCTCGGTTATAACAATTGATTGTGGTATTGAAATACTTGCTCGTTTAAATATGTTTCCCGAATACCAATATAAAATAGAACCTCTTCTTTCGGAGCAACTGTGGAAGTGTCCGATAAAGCAATTACCCATGTATATAGAAAAGGCATTAATTTCTATTGGTTCGCACAATCAAAATATCTATGTTTCAATTATAGAAAAACGTATGGATGAGTGCAGTGCTGATTCTCAGAAAAAAAGGCTTTTTGCTACGTTGAAAAAAATAGAGGGACTGACATAGTACTGTGGTTGTGCTATAATGCAAGGTGTCTTTTTGACATGAATCATGACAGCAAAATAATAAAACTGGCGGGCAATGATGCCAATATTGCAATCATCTCTTTATATTTTGGCATGGCACAGAGATTGACAAGCTAGAGTTGCAATTAGAAACACAAATGGTCGCAGGTTGAAAGAATAAAACCAAAGGCTTTGTTTCGATAAGAAATTATTATAAAAAAATTAATTTAAAATAAAGTTTAGTCATGGGAAAAATTATTGGCATCGACTTAGGAACAACAAACTCTTGTGTTGCAGTAATGGAGGGGAATGAGCCAGTTGTAATTCCAAACAGCGAAGGTAAAAGGACTACTCCTTCTATTGTTGCGTTTGTTGAAAATGGAGAAAGAAAAGTTGGCGATCCTGCAAAACGTCAGGCAATTACCAATCCAAACAAAACAATTTCTTCTATAAAACGATTTATGGGCGAATCTTACGATAATGTTTCATCCGAAATATCTCGTATGCCATATTCTGTTGTAAGAGGCGATAATAATACTCCACGGGTGCAGATTGATGACAGGAAGTATTCACCTCAGGAAATTTCGGCAATGACTCTTCAGAAAATGAAGAAAACCGCCGAAGATTACCTTGGGCAAGAAGTGACTGAGGCGGTGATTACTGTTCCTGCTTATTTTAACGATGCACAGCGTCAGGCAACTAAAGAAGCTGGCGAAATTGCAGGTCTTACCGTGAAAAGAATTATTAATGAACCAACTGCTGCGTCGCTTGCATATGGCCTTGATAAAAAAGGAAAGGACATGAAAGTTGCAGTGTTTGACCTTGGTGGTGGTACATTCGATATTTCGATTCTTGAACTTGGCGATGGAGTGTATGAAGTAAAATCAACCAATGGCGATACTCATTTAGGAGGGGACGATTTTGACCAAGTTATTATTGACTGGCTGGCAAACGAATTTCAAAAAAACGAAGGACCAGATCTTAGAAAAGATCCAATGGCTCTTCAGCGGTTGAAAGAAGCAGCTGAAAAGGCTAAAATTGAATTGTCTAGTTCTACAAGCACCGAGATTAATCTTCCTTATATTATGCCGGTTGATGGTATACCAAAGCACTTGGTAAAAACATTGACAAGAGCACAATTTGAACAATTGGCAGATAAATATATAACTGCAGTTGTGGCTCCTTGTCAGGCGGCTCTTAAAGATGCAGGAATGTCGGCAAGCGATATTGATGAGGTAATTCTTGTTGGTGGTTCTACTCGTATTCCTGTTATTCAAGAAAAAGTAAAAGCAATATTTGGAAAAGAACCGTCAAAAGGAGTTAATCCCGACGAAGTGGTTGCTATTGGTGCAGCAATACAGGGGGGTGTGCTTGCTGGTGATGTAAAAGATGTTCTTTTGCTTGATGTTACTCCTCTTTCTTTGGGGATTGAAACAATGGGCGGGGTAATGACAAAGCTTATTGAGTCGAACACAACAATTCCTACAAAGAAAACCGAAACGTTTACAACTGCTGCCGACAATCAGCCTTCGGTAGAAATACATGTATTGCAAGGCGAACGGCCAATGGCACAAGGCAACAAAACCATCGGACGCTTCCATCTTGATGGAATTCCACCAGCACCACGCGGCGTACCTCAAATTGAAGTGACGTTTGATATTGATGCAAACGGGATACTGCATGTGTTTGCAAAAGACAAAGCAACAGGTAAAGAGCAAAGCATTCGAATTGAAGCTTCTTCTGGCTTGAGCGATGCGGAAATTAACAGGATGAAGGAAGAGGCTAAAGCTAACGAGTCTGCAGATAAGGCCGCTAAAGAGCGAATAGACAAGTTAAATCAGGCCGATAGCTTGATTTTTCAAACAGAAAAACAGCTCAAAGAATTTGGAGATAAGCTTCCTGCAGATAAGAAAAAGCCTATAGAAGATGCGTTGGCAAAACTTAAAGAAGCTCATAAAGCTCAGGATCTGGCGGCAATTGATTCTTCAATGACTGAGCTTAACAATGTTTTCCAAGCTGCTTCTCAGGAGATGTATAATGCTGGTGCGGGACAGCCTGGAGGACAGCCCGGTTCCGATGCAGGGGCTCAGTCTCAGCAAAATTCGGGAAGTGCAAAAAATGAAGAAGTAACAGATGTTGATTTTGAAGAAGTAAAATAATAGTACGGATGAAGTTTAATGCTTTATTCGAGGATTTATTGAAGCCCCCAATGCATTGGGGGCTTTTGTTTTATGCGCTTTTGTTTATTACGATAGAAACATTATGCAATAACGCAGGCTGTTCTATGGAGAAAATATTCTATTTTTATTTTTCCGAATAAATATGTTTTTATAAAACCTGAAGGAGCATGGAGAAGTAAAGAGAAAAACATATTATTAATAAATAATGTAACAACCCCTTCATGATAAAAAACTTAATACACGAGCATGATTATCAAAAGGAGGTTTTGTCTGATAAATAATAGCAATTAATATAAACAGATGAACTGTCTGCGAGCACAAATGTTTTTTGTGGCAAATGGCAACTTTCGGTTTATTCCGGAATGTGTATTTAGTGTGTCATGACCAAACGGCAGTTTTTGTAAAAAACACCAAACAAATGAAAGTATTTTGCATTACGGTATTAGGTTTAATAATGAATATTTGGCTTTTTGCTCAAGATAGCGTTCTTAATTATACCGACATTAATGGAATGAAACAAGGATTGTGGATAAAGAAGGATGATGAGGGGAATAAAATATATGAGGGTAATTTTAAAAACAATGTTCCTTATGGAGAGTTTTTCCGGTATCATAAAAATGGTGCTGTGCTTGCAAAGATGAATCATGACAAAGATGATCAGAAAAAAGTATACGTTGAAATATATGACGATACAGGTGAGCTTGGCGCAAAGGGTTTTTTTTATAATAAGCAGCGAGATAGTGTTTGGACATTTTATGGTGTTAATGAAAAGCTCATAAAAGAGGAACATTATGTAAAAGGAAAACTTAATGGTGTTAGTAAAATATTTTATCCTTCGGGACAGTTAATGGAAGAAAAAGGCTGGAAAATGGGCAAAATGCATGGCGTGTGGAAATGGTATTACGAAGAAGGGACTCCGCGGCTCGAAGCGTTTCATGATGAAGATAAGCGCGTTGGTGATTTTGTTATTTATCACATAAATGGGCAAAAATATATTAATGGTTCATATAAGGCAGACCGAAAACACGGTGTTTGGACATTTTATAGTCAAAAGGGAGAAAAAGAAAAGCATATTAAATTTATAAACGGAACTGCTGAAAATCAGGAAGAAATTGATGCACAAGTGACCAAAGAACTTGAAGAAATGGAAAAGAAAAAAGGACAGATAGAAGAGCCGAATGAAATGAATTTCTTCAACAAATAATTATAACGTGTATCAAGCTAATTTTTAAAATATTGAAGCTTTTTGTTTGCTAAATGAGTATAGTATTAACATTCTGTTGATTATTATATGAGCAACAAAAAGCGTTACTATGAAATTTGTATTACCACTATTTTTTCTTCTGCAGGTATCATTTGCATATTCTCAATGCCTCAAATCAATTGACTTTTCTTCGTGGAGGCAACAAGGCAACCTTACTCAAGGCTCGTGGATTATATCTAATAACAACAGAACTATAACTCAAACAGAGAATTTAAAAACCACATTTTATGTAGGTCAGAATGAGTATATTAATACCAATATAACTGGAACTATTAGGGTTAACGACACCGATGATGATGATTATGTGGGGTTTGTTTTTGGGTATAATAATCCTATTTCCACAACGGATAATCACGATTATTGGTTATTTGCCTGGAAAAAAGGAACTCAGCAAGATTATGTTGATGGACAATATATACTAATAAATGGAGGGTACTCTCTTATCCGAGTAGAGGGTTCATTTCCTGAAAATGAAATAGATAAAGCAATTTGGACTCACACTCAAGATAGCAGATTTACAATTGTTGATAAAAAGTGGGGCAATCAGTATGGATGGGAATCGTATAAAGAACATACGTTTCAGCTGAAGCTAACTCCTTCGAGGGTTCAGATATATATTGATGGCGAAGTTATTTTTGATGTGCGTGATTGTTTTCGTTCAGGAAAGTTTGGTTTTTTTAATTATTCTCAGGAGGCTGTTGAATATTCCAATTTTAATTATACTGTATTGAGCGATTTTTCGGCTCAAAATACATGTGTTAATCATGATTTTTCTTCAATTATAGATAATCCTTTGTGCGGAGAATCCTCCAATTTTGCAAGCTATGAATGGAATTTTGGTGATGGAACTGTATCAACACAAAAATTGCCCACGCATGTTTATTCCAAAGCAGGAGAATATACGGTAACGCTTGTTGTTGCAGATGCCGAGGGATGT
>JAFGWG010000212.1 GCA_016937255.1 Bacteroidales bacterium | reverse complement strand
CTGAAAAAAAACTGTATTTTCTTGGAACCGACCATTGGGTGAAACAGAAAATCATTTCTCTTGGAAATTAAAGAGCCCATACTGTTCCAAACTTCTGTACCACTCTTAACCCATAACTCTATTGTAATACTATTTAATTCTAAAGATTTACTATGAGGGATAACTACAAAATCATCAACACCGTCAAAATGCAGGGCGTTGGCTTTTGATTGATTTACAGCATCACTACTATTGCCATTGACATAATTATTTTCATATCCTCTCTGAGAGAAAACTTTGATGCTGCAAAACAACAACAGCATAAGCCCAAAAACCAAGAATATATTGGTTCTATGTTTGTGCATCTTCTTTCTCGTTATTAACAAGTTTATGTATACAAATGTACGTGTTTGTTTTTATATTTGCTTAAAGCTACCTGGCATTGTTTTGGGGATTTTTTTATTTGCCGATTACATTTATTCAGTTAATAAATGCAAGAAACCTAAATAATTTTTGATGTGGTTATAGAGTTCAGACCTAGAACGCTGTAATGCTCTGTTTGCATCATGTAAAATCGACCCATACAAAATGTCATATAATCAATTTTTGTGATAAATAGCAGATTTCAGAGATTGAAATGCAAATAAAAATGAATTATTTTTGTAATTATTACTAAACTACTGAAAAAATGAAAAAAATAATTAGTGCTTTCGCTCTTGTGCTACTGTTTATTAGTGTTAAAGGACAGCAACCAACATACGCAGGGATACGTTCCGATGTACTTAATTATTACGCAGCTCAATATGGCGACACCTATCAAAAAAACTCGCAATGGTGCTGGGCAGCATCCATAAAAATGGTTTTGAATTATTATGGCGTTAGCATTAGCCAAGAGCAAATTGTTTCACGCACTTATGGGACAGACAATTTCGGGAGTTTACCCGATTGGCCGGGTTCAATGCAGGCGGTACATGCAAATTTAAATAATTGGGGAATCGACAATTTCGGACAGAAATATTCGGTAAGCGCATCTTTTGGAATGGGAGCCCCAACACCTGCATATTTAATTAATGAACTCAGCAACGGACACCCTGTTATTATTGGTTATAACACCGGCAACGGCGGGCATGCTGTTGTGGTTACCGCCGTATCTTACATTAACACTTATAATGGCCCGATGATACAAACCATTGTTGTTCGCGATCCGTGGCCCAGTGCCGAAAACTTAGCATCCAATGGACGTGTTGAGTATCCCGGTTCATATTTAGCCAGCAAAATTCAGGCATATTGGTATATTCGGGTGTATAGGTAAAAATTCACTGATTTCAGGGATTGACAAGCATGAACAGACTGCGTATTTTTGCTGAAAAATTATTTTGAGCACTAGGAAAGATATTTCCAAAGGTATTTTTACCTCGCGCGAGTTAACTATTCTGAAAATGATTGCCCAAGGACTTTCAAGTAAAGATATTGCCGAAAAACTTGGCATTACGTTTAATACAGTTGAAACACATCGTAAGAACATGCTGAAAAAACTTAATATTAATACAACAGCCGAATTGATATTCATTTCAACTAGCAAGGGTTGGCTTAAATTAGTTTGATAATTTCTATTGTTATATAGATTAATTATAAACCGTTGAATGGATTTTACTAATAAATCCCTGAATTCAGGGATTTATCTGATAATAATATTTATTTTTTTAGTCTATATTTACAAACCGTAATAAGCTCTAGTCATGAAAACTACAAAGGCTCTATTTAAGTTGTGGGATAAAACATCAAATATCGGCATAAAACCAAAACACACATTTGATGAAATTAAAAGCATCAGACTTTTAAATCAAGTTTACATTATCAGTTTAATTATAGTATTTAACTATACCGTATTTCTTTTATTATTCGGAGCGCCCAAACTGGCACTACTAGATTTTTTGGTATTCATTATGAGTATATTTTTGCTACTTTTAAATAAAAAAGGGTATTATAAAACTTCTTCCTTTCTATACATAATTATTGGAGGGACCCTTTTAGCGCTAATTAACTATTCATATGGTAAAGTTGGAGCAGAATTATATATTATAATCATGATTATAACAATGTATTACGTATGGAAAAAGCCGACAATATTATTAGCATCTAGCATTTTACTAAGTTTTCTATTTATTCTATCCGCATATCTTACAGATGTTGCCGATATTAGCGAGAAAGCTGCAATATTGAGACCCTATTTTTATTACACCAACATGATTGCCAGTCTCTCTTTTATTTATATTCTATTAGTACTTTTTGTAAAAGAATATAATAAAAAGAACAAAGAATTGGAAAACACGATTATAACAAGAGAAAAACAAAAAGAGCAAATTGAAGTCTTATTAAAAGAATTGAGCCATAGAACCAAAAACAATCTTCAGCTCATTTCGAGCATCCTCAGCATGGAGGCAGAGAAAGAGCTGCCTGTTTCTGCTAAAAATGCACTTAAGGATGCAGAAAACAGAATACTTTCCATCAATTTATTACATCAAAAGCTTTATCAATCGAAGCATGAGTCCGAAACATTTTCATTTAAAGAGCACGTAGAAGACTTATGTTCACATTTAAAACAATTGTTTATTCAGAAAGAGAAAAACATTGAAATAGTATCTGAAATTGACGATATAGAAATAAGTATTGACTTAGCAATACCCACGGGGCTTATTATTAACGAATTGATAACAAACTCTTTCAAGCATGGGATAATAACAAGCGAGAACAAAACCATAAACCTAAAAATAATTAACAAAACAGCCTCATTTCAAATATATGTTTGCGACAATGGCAAGGGCATAGAGAAGTTAAAAGAAGAAAACAATAAAAGTTTTGGATATAAACTCATTTATTCGCTTGTGCGGCAATTAAATGCCGAGATCGATTTTCATACTGAAAAAGACAATGCAATTTCAATTATAATACCATTAAGCGATTAATAGATGAACAAAAAGATCATTATTATTGAAGATCAGGCATTAATAGCAGAAAGCATTAAGCAAAAAGTTGTTGATATGGGTTATAAGGTTGATTGTGTTTGCGATAATTGTGATGAAGCCTTAACAGCTTTTCAAAAATTGCAGCCCGATATCATCATTAGCGATGTATATTTAAAAGGTATTAAAACAGGAGTTCATTTTGCACAAGAGGTGAATAAGATATGTCCGACTCCCATTATATTTATTACTGCATTTTCGAATGACACCATTCTTAATCAGATATCAGAGTTAAATAATATCAGTTATTTGACCAAACCTTTTACCGATTCTCAACTACAAGCTTGCTTAAATATTGCAAATAAACGCTGTAAAGCAACAAAACCACTATTAAAACTCAGCAAAAGAGAAATAATCATTGTGAAGCATTTGGCAAAAGGAAAATCGAGTAAAGAAATTGCCGACATTGAGTTTATAAGCTTTCATACGGTTGAAACACACCGTAAAAACATAATGCAAAAATTAAATATTAAAACCACAGCAGAAATTGTAAGCATTGCTGTAAAAAGCGGATTGCTATAAAACCGATAAAATACCTGACTTCAGCTATTGACACGCACAATACCATCATATACCTTTGCACAATCACTAATTAAAACTTCAAATTATGAAAAGATTATTTCTACTCACATTAATTTTTGCATTTGGTTTAGGTCTAATGTCGTTTAGTGTTGCGAAAAATGAAAAACGAACTGAGCCTAAATCAACCAGTGAAATTAGTTCACCCAACGATTGGGGAGAATGGACCCGAACCAATTGCTATAAGAAGCTGTATTTCAGAGTAAAGAAAGGTGATTACAACAGCTACTCAAAAGAGTACTTCTGGTACATTCAATTTCGAAACGATTACTCTTTCACAATTGATTTAAGCTACGATGCATGCGCCCCGGGCGAATCGATAGATAGGTTAACACATGGCCACAGAATTTCAGCTTACGATACATTTACAACACCATATTTCTTAATAAATTCAAGTAACTATATCAACGTTAGTGTTGAGATAGAAATTGATTATGAAAAATACCCTTGCGACTATTAAACAAAAATTCTTATCAGAAGAAAGATGATAAGGTTGGTTAAAAGCATCTGCATTTTTGTGGATGCTTTTTACTAAAAAAATCCCTGATTTCAGGTATTGTTTACCATTAATATAAGCAATACTTTTGATACTTAGATAAATACAGCCATTAAACACAAAAACCATGAAGAAAATTTTCTCATTACTTTTCATTACCACAATCTTTAGTATTGCGGTTAATGCGCAAGAACTCGTATCCAACAGCGGAGCATATTTTTCCAACTCAAGCGGATCACTCGCATGGTCGGTTGGCGAAGCTGTTATCGCTACCATTTCAGATGGAACCGACACCCTTACACAAGGATTTCATCAGAGTAAATTTATCTTTACCGATATTTCTGAGAGCCAGCTTGAAGGTATTTCCGTTAGTGTTTTCCCAAATCCAACAACAGAAAACATTAGCATTGAAATTGAAAGTGCAGATCTTAAAGGGTTCAGCTATACCCTACTCGATCAGCATGGAAAATTGCTTCGGAATAAAGAAATTACCGACAAAATAACAGAAGTAGACATGCTCAACCACCCTGCAGCCACATATTTTGTATCGGTGTACAAAGACGGCATCAGCGTTAAAACCATTCAAATTATTAAGAACTACTAAAAAGCAAACCCATGAAAAACATCATTAAAACCACCGCATTACTTTTCACTTTTTCAATTTTACTTTTTCAATTTCACTTCGCTTCTGCGCAAGTTCCCCAAACCATAAACTACCAGGCCATTGCACGAAACAGCAGCGGCACCATTATGGCCAACCAAAGCGTAAGTGTGGAAATCAGAATTTTGCAAGGTTCATCCACCGGAACCCAGGTTTGTGATGAAACTTTTGCTACAAGCACCAATGATTTTGGCTTGATTAATCTGCAAATCGGATCGCAAAACCCCACTGCTTTCGATACTATAAACTGGGCAGCAGGCTCGTATTGGATAGAAGTTTCATTAGATGGAACGCTGTTTGGTACATCGCAATTGGTTTCTGTGCCTTATGCTTTGCATGCAGCTACAGCTGACAGTCTGATAAATTTCTCAGAAACAGATCCACAAGTAGGGACGAATTCAACAGGGTTTGTGCCGATATGGGATGGAAATGCGCTTGTGTCAGGTTCTATTTTCGAAGATGTTTCTCTGAAAATCGGAATTGGAACAACAACGCCTGCATATCGACTTGATATAGATGGCGACATGAGAATATTTAATTTTAACGACGAACCCACTTTATTTTTCTCAAGAAGCAATTCCGATATTCCGGGTAGTTCGTATTACAGTGCCGCAATCAAAGCACCAATTGGATCTACCGCACGTGATATTGCTTTTTACACCCAATATCAGGGGACTTTTTCAGAGAAAATGAGAATCACAGGAAATGGCTTAGTAGGTATTGGCACTACCACTCCTTCAACAGCACTTGATGTAAACGGAGTCATTACCGCAACCGGAGGAAACTCTGATGAGTGGAATGCTAAACAAAATGAACTTACAGCAGGTTCCGGCATAAACATAAGTAATGATACAGTTTCCACCGATCTCGATTTCATTCTTCCCGCCGGAATGATTATTCCATTTGCAGGCGATACCAATAATATTCCCAATGGTTGGTTACTCTGCGACGGCAGTGAATTAGACCGAACAATATATGCAAGACTATTTGCAACAATTGATACCATTTGGGGCATTGGCGATGGCAGTACAACTTTTAATCTCCCCGATTTTCGCGGTACATTTATGCGTGGAACTAATCTGGGCACAGGAAATGATCCCGACGCTGCTAGTCGTACTGCTAGCAATGGTGGAAATAGTGGGGATAAGGTGGGAAGCGTGCAGGAAGATGGCTTTAAGAGCCACAATCATAGCATGGAATTTCATTATTCAACAAGTGGAGTACCAAACAACTACCCAACACTTTCCGGATATAACAGTGCAGTGCAAAATTCAATTATTAATGGTGTATCATATCGCGGTGGAAACGAAACCCGCCCAAAAAACAAAAACGTTCATTATTTAATAAAATACTAGCACTATGAAAAACATCATAAAAACCACAGCATTAATCCTCGTTTTTCTTTCCACTTTCCTCCTTCCACTTTCCACTGCGCTTGCGCAGACTCCCCAAACCATAAACTACCAAGCCATTGCACGAAACAGCAGCGGCACCATTATGGCCAACCAAAGCGTAAGTGTGGGAATCAGGATTCTGCAAGGTTCATCCACCGGAACACAGGTATGTGATGAAACTTTTGCCACAAGCACCAATGATTTTGGCTTGATCAATCTGCAGATCGGATCGCAGGACCCCACCAGTTTTGCAGCCATTGACTGGGCCAACGGGCCATATTGGATTGAAGTTTCACTGGATGGAACTTTGTTTGGCACATCGCAGCTGGTTTCTGTACCTTATGCTTTGCATTCGGCCACAGCAGACAGTTTAACCGGATTTTCAGAAACCGATCCTATTTTTGGAGTATCTGTTGCAAGTGGAATAACTGGAACCGACACTAGTTATTGGAACAATAAGTTGGATAGCTACACCGAAACT
>JAFGWG010000211.1 GCA_016937255.1 Bacteroidales bacterium | reverse complement strand
TTTCTCTCTTTCCGTAATTTCGCTACGCTCCATTACGGAAAAAGAGAAAAAAATGCTATTTGTTGCATTTACTAATTGAACTTAGGAAGGTCAATTTTTGCTTATATGCTTCATTCAGCTTAGTATTTTACCGTTGGGCGATATATTATTGAAATATTCAAAGTAGATATAGGTCTATAAAAAAATAGATTTACGTCTGTTTTTTTACTGCGTTCTTTTGTCTGAAAGTCTAATGCGTTTTGCATTAGAGGATGTAAAATGCTTTTATAATGCATTTATATTTGTTGCCGATAAGCATAGGCAAATATCAATTTTGTTATGAGAGATCTAAAATCGAAATTTATCTTATTCCTAATCCTGATGTTTTTCTGGGTTTTATGGAATAATACATGGGATATGACCATGTGGTTGTACGGATTAATTCCGGCATTTTTAATTGTCGTTTTGCTTGATAAAGCTTCGTCAGTTTTTAAAGGCGCAAAATTTACACCGTCTGGATTGTTTTATTCTTTCGTGTACATTTTTGTTTTCATCTTTGAGATGATTAAGAGCAATATTGACGTGTTTTTTAGGGTTTTGAGCCCTAAATTGCCTATTAATCCCGGTATTGTCAGAGTGAAAACGACCTTAAAAAGTCCAATGGGCAGAATGATTTTGGCAAATTCCATCACATTAACTCCGGGAACTTTTTTGGTGGATATAAAAGACGATTGTTTTTATATTCATTGGATTGAGGTTTGTTGTGATGGTGACCCTGAAAAAGCAACACAGGTTATTGTTGCCAAGTTTGAAAAAATATTGAAGAAAATATATGAGTGAAACAGTTGAATTGATTCTGTATATTGCCGGAATAATCATGTTTCTTGCATTATCTCTGGCATTTGTTCGCTTTGTGTTTGGTCCGACATTGGTCGATCGAACCATTTCTTTTGATGTGATTACAGTGGGCTCATTGGCTGTGATAGCTTTGCTGGCTGTTTTCTATCAGCGCGAAATTTATTTGGATGTAAATATTATCTACGGATTACTTAGCTTCATTGCAGTAGTGGTGGTGGGTAAATATGTAGAAAAAAGCTTGTAAAGATGAACTATTTTGACTTAATAGGTGCGTTAATGGTTTTGTTGGGAGCAATTGTATTGCTTGTGGCTGCCATTGGCCTACTTCGAATGCCTGATTCATATAACAGAATTCAGGTTGGAACCAAAGCGTCTACCGCAGGTGTTGCCTTGGTAATGCTTGGTTTGGCAGTAATAATCCCGGAATGGTTTGGAAAGCTTTTCACCATTCTATTATTTGTAATGTTAACCAACCCTGTATCTTCTCATGTTTTGATGAGAGCTGCTCATAAAGCAGGTCAGCCTTTAACCGATAAAACGATTATTGATAAGCTGAAAGAAGATGAGGATAAAAATAACAGCCATGATAACATTTAATATAGTCTTACTTATTTTTCTTTCTGTAGCCACTATATCTGGTGCTCTGGTTGCAGTTACTGCTAAGAAAACTGCAGTTGCTATTCTGGCGTCGGGGGCGATAAGTTTGTTTGCTTCTATCTTCTTTTTGGTTTTGGCTTCTCCTGATGTGGCAATGACCGAAGCAGCTATTGGCGCAGGCCTTACTACATTTTTGTTTTTTGTAATACTTCGTAAAACTGAAAGTCATCATGCTGAGAAATAGTCTTATTCTAGGTTTGGTCGCTGTTTTTGCGCTGGCATTATTTACCATTTTTAGTGAATATAAAACGCCGGAGACATTAAATAGAACAGCACAATATTATAATGAAAACGAGGTAAGCCAAGTTGGCGCTGCCAATGTTGTTACCGCAGTTGTTGTTACTTATCGTGGTTTGGATACACTGGGCGAAGTAACAGTGTTGTTCTTAACAGCATCTGTTATTGGTTTTATTCTTCGTCGAAAGAAAAAAGGCGAACCAGTTGTAAAGGCCGATAAAGGTTCTGAAATTTTGTCAACAGCATCACGCATATTGTTTCCAGGAAGCATTATTCTTGGGGTATATGTTTTTGTAAACGGACATTTGACTCCAGGGGGTGGTTTTCAAGGAGGGGCTGTTATAGGTACGGCTATCTTGTTAATTGCTTTGGCAAATCCAGAATTTGCGGTTTCCAGAAAAGTTTTGCACTGGTTGGAAAGCCTTTCGGGTGTTACCTATGTTATTATAGGTTTACTTGGGATTTTCTTAGCCGCTGGATTCCTCGATAATAGAATTCTGCCATTAGGCGATTTTGGTCACTTGCTAAGTGCAGGCGCTATTCCTATTATTTATAGTATGATTGGAATTAAAGTGGGTGCTGAATTATCGGGCATCATTACAGACATCAATCAAACAAAAACAAATCTGAGCTGATATGAAATTGTCGGTTGAACATATAGCCATCCTTTCAGGAATATTACTTATGGCCATTGGCTTATGGGGGATATTGGGGCGAAAGAACATCCTGAAAATGATTATTTCTTTTACGGTTTTCGATACGGGGTTAAATATTCTTATTGTTGCTTTAGGATATTTGCCCGGGCGCACTGCTCCTATTGTTGATGGACCAGTAACAGTAGAAAATTTGTCGCAAGTAGCTGTTGACCCAGTTCCTCAGGCACTGGTGCTTACTGCCATTGTTATCGGATTTGGAGTAACCGCATTGATGCTTGTTTATGCACTCAAAATGCATGAAAAGAAAAAAACACTTGATATTAACGAATATACTGATTTGAAATGGTAAGTCCTTATTATATTCTGACGATCGGTTTGGGTCTTGCATTTTTATTGGGACTCCTTGGCAAAAAACTTAGTAAAGTTAATATTGCTGTTATTATGCTTGCCATGATATCTTTTGCTGCAATTTCTGCATCTTGGGTATGGCAATTTGCTTTTGGAAATGCTGAAGAAAGTTTGTTTTTCTCTGCCGGTTTTGAGCCGCCGTTTTCCATTGCATTAAAACTGGGTTTTCAAGAGGCGATTATAGCGTTTATGGTCAATATCATGGGGCTGTTTTCTACCTTGTTTCTATGGAAAAAACTGCATAAAGAGAATGATAAATTGGCACCGGTATTATTGGTTCTTTTCATGGGGCTTAATATGCTGATATTAACCCGTGATTTATTTAATATTTTTGTTTTTCTCGAAATTACAGCCATAGCATTAGGTGGATTAATACTGCTCGACGAACGAAAGCATGCTGCTTCTGCAGGGTTTAAGTATCTTTTGGCATCGTCTCTCATTTCGGCTGTTTATCTATTGGGCGCTGTGTTGGTATATTTTTCAACAGGCTCTTTATATATCGATGATTTAATTTTAGGAGGTCCAGTGGCTGGCCCTATGGCTGGCATTGCTGTATTTCTTACCATAATTGCCATCGTGCTCGAGTTGAAACCTTTCCCTGCAAATGGTTGGGCCCTCGATGTGTATCAAGGAGCTCATCCGGCTATTGCGGCAATCATTTCGGCAGGCGTTGGAACAGCCATGTTATTTGTGCTACATAAATTGATGATAATCTCGGGTCCCATGATGGCTCAAATGATTACTGTTGCCGGCTTATTAACTTTTCTTTTTAGCAATTGGCTGGGGATTTCACAAAGAGATTCAAATCGTTTACTGGGATATTCTTCTATCGGACAATTAGGCCTTATAATGGCTATTATTGGGATGCAGGACATTTTAGGTGATCAATTCGCTTTTATTGCGATGGGAATATTACTGAGTCACTTTTTTGCAAAAGCTGGCTTGTTCTGGATTTCAGGAATTGTTGGGGGAAGCAAACTTGAAAGTTTTGCCGTGTTGAGAAGTCGCCCTCTTTTGCTTCTTATGTTTGGCATTTTCCTCTTTGCATTGTCTGCTTTCCCTCCTTTCCCTTCATTTTATGCTAAATGGGATTTGATTTTTGCATTAAGCGATGCAAAACAGTATTTATTTATAACTCTAATTCTTTTTGGATCTTTCTTTGAGGTAGTCTATCTCATACGATGGTTCGGTATTGTTGTTAAAAATACTTCTGAAGAGGTTAAGGAAAAACTGCCTGTTAACATTACTCAAATCATCCCAATATCTGTTTTTGCAGCCGCTCTGCTTTTCTTTGGATACTATGGTCAGCATTTTATGAATGTACCGATCAATCTCAATTATATTCCTTTAATTGCAGTTGCCGCTCTTTGGATACTAGATTTCTTGCCAACTTGGGTCAAAAATACACTGTTGATTGTGGCAACGCTATTTTATGGATATATCATATTGCCACAATTGCACGATTTTGCGTTTATTTTTGCAATAATATTCTTGCTGGGGGCATTCTTAACACTGTTGTTTGGATATTCTTATAAAGGAAAAAGACCTGGGTTTTATCCTTTGGTTGCAATGATGTTTGCCGGCCTTATTTTATTGGTTGAAGCAAAAGATCTGTTTTCATTTTTCTTTGCTTGGGAAATAATGACTGCAGGCTCGTATTTTCTAATTTTGCGCGGTAAAAAATCTCAACCACATGCCTTTAGCTATATGCTCTTTAGTTTTGGCGGGGCGTTGTTGATTTTAGCAGGATTTGCACTTGCTCATTCTGTAACTGGCTCATATACCTTTGATGCTTTGACCATGGTTGGAGCACTTAGCCCATTGGTGTTTATTATGCTGGCTATTGGATTTCTTACTAAAACAGCAGCCATTGGATTGCATATTTGGCTTCCTGGTGCTCATAGTGAAGCGGAGTCAGATGTTTCGCCCATGGTATCGGGTATTTTATTGAAAGCTGGGGTATATGGCCTATTGATATTGTTTATGAGAATGGGACATCAGTTTGTTTTAGGCTTAGATTTGATGGTGGTATTGAGTTGGGTTGCTGTAATAACTTCAATTGGTGGTTATTTGCTTGCCTCAGTACAAGAAGATATGAAAAGGTTGCTCGCCTATTCTAGTGTTGGGCAATTGGGGATCATTCTTTTTGGATTAACACTCATGTCAAATCTTGGTTGGCTACTTGCAATAGCTGGTGTAATAACCCACTTTTTAAATAAAACATTATTGTTTCAAGCTGTTGGAGGTGTATATTCCAGAACCCACGACAGAACCATGTACAGAATGGGTGGGTTGATTCATAGAATGCCCATTACATTTATCTTCGTTTTAATCGGAATTATTTCCATGAGTGGTGTTCCTCCTTTGGTCGGATTTGCCGGGAAATGGCTTTCTTTTAATGCTGTTTTAAGTAAAGGGTATTATTTGCAGGGAGTCGGAATGGTTCTCGCTGGTGCTATAGCCTTCTTATACCTATTTCGTTTAATTCATGTTCCATTTTTAGGACAGTTGAAAGATCATCTCCGAAAAGTAAAAGAGGCTAGTTTCTGGATTTTATTGCCACAAATAATAATTCTGATGATCATTATGGCGTTCTCAGCATTGCCAGGTGTTTTACTGGAGCCAATTGGGTCTGCTGTGGGGAAAATATTCCCTACTGGGGGTCTGACTTGGCAGGATAGTTTTCTCCCGTTTGGCTCTCGAACGGCCATTAGTGAATACGGGTATTGGAATGGAACTTATGTTATGGTTATAACCATGATCATTTTTGCGGTTCTACTTGGATTTCAGATGCTTATACAAAGGCGTAATAAAAAAGTGGGACAATTCAATATTGTATATTCCGCTGAACGTCCTTCTACCCCTGAAACAACACATGCCGGATATCATTTTTATGCACATTACCAAAAAGCCGTTGGCTTTCTAATTGCTCCGCTGGCAACAAATTTCTGGAATTGGGTTTCAGATATTGTGCAAAGTATTGCAAATCAAATTAGGCGTATTTACAATGGAAACGGACAGGTGTATTTAATTCATCTGGTTATTTATTTCTTAATCTGTTTCTTTATCTTTAATGGAGGGCTATAATCATGGGTGAAAAAATTCTGTTTGCGCTTATTTCACTTTTCCTGACCATAAACTATGGTTTTTTAATGAATGGTGTGATTCGTAAAATATATGCGCGTGTTGGAAGAAGACATGGTATTCCTTTTTATCAAATGTATATCGATTTGATTAAAACATTGGCCTTACGCACCAATATTCGTCATGGAACTATGTTCTATTTAGGACCTGTATTTCGTTTTGCTGGTGGTGTAGGCTTGTTTTTATTTACACCCGTTGTGTTTGGGTCTGCAATGTTTGGAAACCTTTCTTTTTCAGGCGACGTACTGCTCCTTTTATCGTTTCAGTTCTTTGGAACCTTAGGGATGGCTTTAGGTGCTGGTGAAAGTGGCCATCCAAATGCGGCAATTGGTGTCACCAGAGGCCTCGCTCAAATGACGGCTGTGGAAGTGCCTTTTGTTTTGGCTTTAATGGGCGTGGCTATTCAATATGATTCTCTTTCATTGCATGATATTGTTGCTGCTCAGCAGGGTGGAATTATGCATTGGACACTTTTTACAAACCCATTTATTGTGGCTGCGGGTATGCTGGCATTGCTCGGTTCCTTTATGCGTCCACCGTTTGATGTGGTTCTAGCTGGTCAGGAAATTCCTATTGGACCTCCCACTGAATATCATTCCAATTATATGGCTTTAATGCTCAGTAATCGTGCAATTTTTCCAATGGCAAAAGCAATTCTTTTTATGAATTTGTTTTTTGGAGGAGCCAATACGTATTGGGAAATGATGATAAAAACCTTTGCCGTAGTCATGTGGTCGGTTTTTGTGGGCGTTTCATTCCCTCGTTTCAGGGTAGAGCAATCGATTCGTTGGTTCTTGAGAGTTCCATTGATTTTGGGAATTCTAGGAATCGTGTATGTTCAATTTTTTATGAGTTAAGATTATGAGCCTGGAAGATTTAAATAAAAAGCAAATTGTATCCCCGGATGGGGAGCATTTTGAAGTCGATCCGATGAATGATTATTTTTGTCAGGATCGCCCTGAAGAGGTTAAACCCGTTAATAAAATCGTCGAGCGCTTTTACAATTGGGCTAGATCTGAATCATTATGGATTTTAGGATTTGGAACCGGTTGCGGTGCTATTGAGATGCGCCCGCTAATGACCCCTCGTTTTGATGCTTATCGATTTGGAGTTCAATGGCGGCCAACACCTCGACAAGCAAATTTGTTGATTGTATCTGGGTATTTGTCAACCAAAACTTTGAAAAGGGTTATTCGTGTGTATGAGCAAATGCAAAATCCCAAGTTTGTAATGGGCTTAGGTAGCTGTACCATTAATGGAGGGATGTACTTTGATAGTTACAATACCATTAAGCGATTGGATTATTATTTGCCAGTCGATGTATATGTGGCTGGTTGTATGCCGCGTCCGGAAGCTTTGTTGGCTGGGTTTGAAGAATTGAAAAAATTGATCAAAGCAGGTAAAGCAGAAGGCGCCAACGAATATGCCAATAAATTTGATTGGTACAAAAAAAATCAAAAAGAAGTTATTCGTGATTGGGATATGCCTGATTATAACTGGTAAAAAATGAATAATATGCTAGAAAATATTATTTCTGAATTGGAAAAACAGTTTCAACTTGAAGCTGTAGATCATAATAGTAGCGACCTGGTGTTTCTTACGATTGATCGAGACCATGCGGTAATGGCTATTGACCTTCTGAAATGGAAATTTGGGTATAAACATTTTGTTCTACTCACTGCAGTTGACTTCCTGGAAGAAGGGAAATTTCAATTAACATATATATTGAATAATCCTGATACTAAGACTGATATTGGTGTTCGTGTGCGTATTGACAGGGAAGATGCTAATATGGTCTCGGCACACCATTTATGGCCAACTGTTGCTACCTATCAGCGAGAGTTGAAGGAAATGTTTGGTATTGATTTTCCTGGCAGCCCGCGACTGAATGATCCTTTTATTCTTGAAGGCTGGGAGGGAACACCTCCTTATCGTAGAGACTTTGATACAAAGGCATTTGCTGCTTCATTTTATCATCAACGTGAAGGTAGAACCACAAATGACCCTGCAACATATATGAAAGAAAAACTGTATCCAAATGAGTAAAAAAGAATTCTTTCCAATGGATGGCGACCGGACCAAATATCCGGAAATAAAATCTGACGGTACAGCCGATATTGATTTGTCTTCTCATAAATATATTAAGCTGTGGCATGGTCCAAATCACCCTGGAATAACCGGTAATATGGCGGTTGAATTAACCCTTTGTGGTGATGAAGTGGTGGAGGGAATAACTCATGTGGGTTACTTGCACCGTGGATTTGAGAAGCTGATGGAACGTAGAAAGTATATTCAGAATTTTCCGCTGGTTTGTCGAATCGCTGTTCCTGAGCCTGATTACAACGAATATAATTATGCAACCTGTATCGAAAACCTTACAGGGATAGATGTTCCTGAAAAAGGAATGTGGCTGCGTACCTTAACTTTGGAAATGGCCAGACTTCAAGGCTTTTTGATGTGGATTGGAGGTATGGCTGGTGCTATTGGCTTTGGAACTGTTGGTCAATGGGCTAACTATTGCCGTGATCTGGTTTTGGATCGCTTCGAAGAGCTTACCGGCGGTCGTATCTATCATATTTATATTCTCCCGGGTGGGGTTCGTAATGATATTCCCGAGGGTTTTAAAGATAGAATGGAGAAAAATCTTCGTGAGATAGAAGGTTTTATGAAGGATATTCGCAGGGCTTTTTTCGATAATTATGTGTTTAAGAAAAGAAGCGTTGGCGTTGGATATATAGATCCTGCTTGGGTTTTTGATTATGGAATTGTTGGCCCCAATGCACGTGCAGCTGGTTTCAAACACGATATTCGTAAGAATTACCCTTATGCCAAATATGCTGAACTTGACTTTGAAATTACAACGGCTAAAGACAGCGATATTTATACTCGTGCTTTCCTGAGATTTGAAGAATTATTAAAAGATATTGATCTTATTCGTCAAATTCTTGATAAAATGCCTGAAAAAGGAGATCATATATCTAAGGTTAGTAATATGATGAATTTGAAAATTCCGGCAGGAGAAACCTATGTGCGAAGCGAATGTACTCGTGGCGAATATGGGTATTATCTTGTAGCCGATGGATCTGAATATCCTCGCAGAGTTAATGTGCGTGGCCCAAGTTACACGCATGGTGTTGCTTTGCTTGAGAAAATGCTTGTGAATGTAAATATAGCCGATGTGGCTCAACTCATGGTTTCATTGCATACCTATCCACCAGAAATAGAAAGGTAAATTATGGGAACTTTAAAAGATATATTAAGCCCTTTTAGTGTTTGGAAACAAGTACTTAAAGAACCAGTTACAATTAAGGATCCCCTAAACAGGGCGGGGTCAGATCGATACAGAGGATTTCATCAAAATGAGATCGATCGGTGTATTGGTTGTGGAACTTGCGAAGCAATTTGCGAAAATGAAGCTATAGATATGGTGGGTGTTGCCTCCATTGCTTCTAAAGATGGTGACAGTGGCTTGCGTCCAATGGTCGACTATGGTCGATGCTGTTGGTGCGCCCTATGTGTTGACGTTTGCACAACAGGTTCTTTGAAACTGTCGAATGTGTACACATGGGTGGATACCGATCCAGATAATTTTCGTTTTATTCCGGGTATTGATAAAAAACCTTGGGATAATGCTGAAAAAGGTTATGTGAAACCTGATAATTACGAATTGTATCCTTTAGAGCGTGTATCAATGGATCATTTGCATCCAGAAGAGCGCGATCATAGTTTTATTGAAATTATGAAAGGGTATTCGGATGAAGAAGCTCTGATTGAAGCAGATCGCTGTGTTTCTTGTGGTATTTGCACGGCAACTTGTCCTGCTCACATGGGTATTCCTGAATATATTAAAGCAATTCGTAATAAGGACGTGGAAGAAGGTTTACGCATTATGTACGAAACCAATCCATTGCCTGAAATATGCGGTCGAATTTGTACTCATAAATGTGAAACAGTTTGTTCTCTAGGTCATAGAGGAGATCCAATTTCAATTCGCTGGCTGAAAAGATATATTGCGGATCAGGTGCCTGAGTCTGCTTATGCCGATGTATTGCGACAGGATTCTGTCGAGCAAAATGATAAGAAAATAGCCATTATTGGTGCGGGTCCTGCTGGCCTAAGTGCTGCATATTATTTGCGTCAGCTTGGGTATCAGGTTAAGATATATGAAAAACTGCAGGCTGCAGGCGGAATGATGAGATACGGTATTCCCGAATATCGACTTCCATACGATCAGATCGACAAGGATGTTAATTATATTCTGTCTCAAGGAGTTGATATTCAGTATAATGTTGAAGTTGGAAAAGATATATCATTTTCTGATCTTCATAAGCAGTACAATGCTGTATATGTAGCTACTGGCTTGCATCAGGGTAGAAGTACTCGTATTCCAGGAACAGACCATAAAAGTGTATATCAGGCTATAGAACTGCTTCGTAAAATTACCAATAATGAAGAAATTGAAGTAGCCGAGAAAATAGTGGTTATTGGTGGTGGAAATGTTGCAATGGATATTACTCGTTCGCTGGCCAGAATGCAGAAAGAAAAATACGGGAAAGTGCAGATTATTGCCACTTCCTTAGAAGCAGAAGGTAAAATGCCTGCAGATCTGGAAGAAATTGTGGAAGCTAGAGAAGAAAATGCAACGATTAATCCCGGTTGGGGCCCGCGCGAAATCCTTATTGAAAATGATAAAATCAAAGGATTGAAAGTGGTTAAATGCCTCGACGTTTTTGATGCCGAAGGTCGCTTTAATCCAAGTTTTGATGAGAGCGAAGAGGCATTTTTTGAAGCCGATATGGTTGTTGAATCGATTGGTCAGGGTGCAGATCTTGGTTTTATCGCTCCTGAGTTTATGGAGCAATTGGAGAAAGATCATCGTGGTAGAATTATGGTCGATCCATTAACGTATCAATCAACTTTGCCTTGGCTCTTTGTTGGAGGTGATATTATTGAAGGACCCGATGTAATTCATGGTGTAGCCAATGGACATAAAGCTGCCAAAGGAATAGATTTGTTTTTAAATAAATAGTGAAATTATGAGTCAGAATATAGATCTTTCGGTTAAGTATATGGGGTTAGACCTAAAATCTCCCATTATTGCTTCCAGTAGTGATTTTACCAGTAAAGTTGATTCTATTGTAGAACTTGCTGAAGCTGGTGTGGGTGCTGTTGTGCTTAAATCACTTTTTGAGGAGCAAATTATGTACGATATTGATTCAATGCGCATGAATAATATGTTCGATTCATATGCGTATACCGAAGATTATATCTCATATTATACCAAACAGCACGAGGTGGGTAAATACCTTGAGCTTATTTCTGAATCAAAAAAGAGATCAAATATTCCAGTTATTGCTTCAATAAATTGCTCTACTGCTTCGGAATGGATGAGTTTTGCTAAAAATGTTGAGCAAGCTGGTGCAGATGCTATTGAACTCAATGTTTTTGTATTGCCATCTGATCCAGAAAAAAGCGTAGATTATTATCGTAAATTGTATTTTGATGTAATTGATGGAGTGAAGCAAAATAGCAATTTACCCATTGCCGTAAAACTGCATTATTACTTTACAGATTTAGCGGCGTTCATGGTAGAATTAAGTGAGAAAGCTGACTCTTTGGTTCTTTTCAATCGCTTTTTTAGCCCAGATATTGATCTTAATAAAATGAAGATTACTAGTGGTGGCTCTTTTAGCAATCCATCAGATCATTTTCAGGTTTTGCGGTGGATAGGAATTTTAAACGGCAAACTTAATTCGTCGTTATCTGCAAGTGGTGGTGTTCATGATGCTTCAGCTGTATTAAAATCAGTAATTGCTGGTGCTGATGTTGTACAGATTGCTTCATCTCTTTATACGCAAGGTGTGGTTGCCGTTACGCAAATGATTAATGGAATGGAAGAATGGCTTCGTGAGAAAAATTACTCATCTATTCGTGAAATAAAAGGATTATTAAGTCAAAACAGTATTTCTAGCCCGGCACTTTATGAAAGAGCACAATTTATGAAATACTTCAGCGATTTCAATCATTCAAAAGATTAAAACCATGGCAAATTTTACCACATCTGATGAAGTTTTGCACTTTGCAATTGATTTGGAAGAGCAAATGATACAGGCTTATTCAGAATTTTCTAAACTAGATAATTGTTCGCCGGTATTTGGTATGCTGCAAGAGTTTATTGAAGAAGAAAAAACACATCTTCAGCGAATACATAATATATTAGGTAGCGGACAGTTTTCTCTTTCACAAGGAAATATCGTACAATTGAGTAAAGATGATTTTGTCATTAGAAAAGACTGTAATTCACTCAATTCTTGTGTAGATATATTAACTGCCATTATGGATAATGAGAAAATGGCTTTTAAATTCTATTCCGAAATATCAGGATTATGTGAAGATAGGCTTCTGAAATTGCTTTTCGATTCTCTGTCAGTAGATGAATCAAAACACAAATTGAAATTTGAGCTTGTTTTAGATGAATTGAATAGTAAATAATTGTATTCTCTATATTATTGGGATAAAAAAAGGAGGTACGTCTTAGTAGCCTCCTTTTATATTTGTATGAGAGAAAACTCTCATGATGGTTTTTATTGTCTCATGATGGTTATTGTGCCATGCATATCTTCATATTCTTC
>JAFGWG010000210.1 GCA_016937255.1 Bacteroidales bacterium | reverse complement strand
GTATCACGCCTGAGGCGTGATGGTCGTCCATTCGAGTCTTCTCACCCCGACAAATATTTAGGAGCTTTTGGCTCCTTTTTTTGTTTATAGATTTAATAGTCTGGGGCTCATAACCAGTCTAAACAGAGTACCATAGTGCATTGCATACTCTTCTTCATAACCTTCCAAATGAACACGGGCATAATACAAATTGATAACCCATTCAAATGCAAAATCAGGCGACATACGATAACGAATACCCGCGGCTGAGCTCAATCCAAACCCAATACCTCCCTGCCTGACTTCATAGCCGGTGCTGCCAGTATTTGGCACATATCCCCCACTTCCATAGACATCAACTAGGTTATAATCTAATGAGAGAATCTTCAATCTATGTTCTTTTACCAATGCATTATTCAAATTGAATCCAATTTCTGCAATTGGAGAGAACGGTTTATCTGCACTAAACGCATACATTACCGTAAAATCGATATTTGAACGACTTTCAGTAGCATAAATTTCACATGGCACATACGACTCAACTTCACCGGGATATGCAGGATAAACCTGAAGATTGAGTATATCTATAAGATGTAATTTTGCAAAATTGAAATGTAAATTGAAAGCAAATGCTTTTGATCGATTATAGCGTAATGAAAATCCACCCATCATTGCTCCATTATACCTCATTTTAGATGGATATTCAACAATTCTAAAAGAATCGCGGGACGCATACTCCGTCATCTCATTTTTTATATCGTTGTACCAATAATAATTATTAAACACATAATCGACATTATTCACATTATATGGTGCCCCGTTATAGAATTCAGCATGATAGGGTGATGCCTGATAGTACCCAAAATTACCGCTGATTTCCCAAGGCCCAATAGTATTGTCTTCATCTCCATCATTTGGAGAAAATGTAGTTTGCGCATTCAGAATCTGAATACCAAATACAAAAATAAAAAAAAGATGTTTCATCGCAGTGAATTACCATCAAAGATACAAATTATCAAGAACAGCCGCAAGAGCATGAGCCACATTGTTCGCTGCTGCATGACTTCATAGGGAGTCCTGCTTCAGACCAAGCTTTTATACCACCATCAAGATTATAGACTTCTGTAAAACCCTGAACTTTCAGCAAATTGACAACTTTGCTACTGCGTTCTCCTTTATTTGAAATAAGAATATAGGCTTTATCCTTAGGCAGCTTAGACACATGATCCAGAATTTCTGACATTGAACAACAATCGTAGTGCAAAACATCTACCAGCGCCAAAACAAGTTCATACTCTTCGCGCACGTCGAGAAAAAGATATTGATCATTTTCATTTAGGCTATACGCATCTTCAACACTAAGATGCTCGATTCCTACGATATTAAACTCCTGTTTTTTAGGTTCAGAATATGGTTGCATTTTTTGTTTACAAAAGTACATAATATTTGAACCCTAATTCATGCTTGGCACTTTCGGAAGATTTCAGAAAACTTACTACATCGGAGCACCACCGCCACCACCTTGCGGAGCCATCTGTTTCTGCTCAAGCTCAAGTTTCCCAAAGCGGAAAGTAATTCCAAAAGTCAGATATTGTGATTTTCTCTTCGATGAGGACAAAGAGATATAAGTAGGTGTGCTTGTATTTGACGTTCTTTCCATCATATTAAACACATCCATCATTCCAAGTCTAAGGCTGAGTTTTCGCTTAAGAAGATCTGCACTGGCAGTAGCATTTATGAAATAATTATCATCAACAGAGCCTGTTAAATTCTGATCAGCAGCACGATAAATACCCATAATATTGAGTCTGAATATGCCCATATTTAACATAAAAATTAGCTTGCTATCCCAGGTAAAATCTTCTTTATCAACCACATAATCACCAAGATCGGCATAAATATCCTTGTTATACAAATTGGTATTGAGCATAATTCTAAACATAGGTTTTGGCACCCACGTCAATGTTAGGTCTGCACCTGTAAAAATATTCTTACCAGAATTTATCCAAGTACTGTACACTGTGTATCGATTCAGCAAAGTATCAAAAACCGATTCACTTGTTTGAGTAATATCAAGATTGGTTCGTCGGTGATAAATGGTGGCCATAATATTGCTACCGCCTTTAAAAAAGTGTGCATACCCAAATTCGAATGCATCGGTAAATGCAGGGTCGAGATATGGGTTTCCACTGCTCAAATAATCGGGATTTACTCTATTGATAAACGGATCGAGCTGCCATTGAGGATAATCTACCCTTCGAGAATAACTCAAGGTATAATTATCATTATTTTTGGTCTTCGTATTTAAGTGCAATGTAGGAAATAGCGTAGAATAAGTACGATACAATTCATCATTGAGAGCGACTGAATTCATTGTCATTTCAGCATATTCATGCCTCAAACCAGCTTTATAGTTAATAAACCAGAGAGTATCGCTATATGTAATATATGAAGCCATGCTCATGGTGTTCAAATCCATCAGATTTGAAAATTCTTCAACATAAAAATATTCTTGAGAATCAAAACCAAATGTATCTATTTTCGACTCATTATTAGAGGTATTATAGCCCATTTCAACTCCGGCTTCAATGCTTCTGTTTTTACCGAGTGGGTTTTCATAATTAAATTCAAGCCCTGACCAAAGTCCATCGTAATAAGAATCATCCTGATACTGAAGATTTTCCCAAGTTTGCACATTAAATATACGTGAACTTTCCGTCAAATTATCACTAGAATAGTTTCCAGCGTAACCATCGATTGTAAACTTATGCCCTTCCTTTTTAAATTTATGCTCATAGGTTAGGCCGCCATACCAGTTTTGTCCATCACCCTCGCCAGTATATGAATTAGAATATTCAAACAAATCACCCGTATCCATTAAGCGGGTACTCGAACTTGAGCTATTCCCATCATTTTTGCTCACAGATGCCCCACCCCATATTCCAACATTATTATTCTTATTGAACTCATATTCCAGACTGACATGACCATACATCCAACCATAGCTATATTCATTCTGAGATGAACTTGTAGTTTCATATATTGTATCTCCATCATGAAGTACCAGACCAGAAGAATTAGATGTACCTTCACTATTAAATCTCGACATACTTAAATATGTATTGAAGCTGAACTTCTCATTTGAATAAACATATGACACCCAGGGAGAATATGACGTTTGGGTGCTGCCATTATAACCAAAACTAAAGAGCTGATTCTGTTTTATCTTTTCATAGGTAACAATATTAATGATACCTGCAGTTCCTTCAGCCCCATAGCGAGCAGAAGGATTGGTAATTACCTCTATTTTCTCAATTGAGTTTGCAGGCAATTGTTTTAAAAATTCTTTAAGTCCTTCTGCTTTAATGCGTGAAGGCTTATCGTTAATCCAAATTTCAACTCCAGAAACACCACGCAAAGTAATATTGCCTTCCATATCGACATATACTCCCGGGGCATTTTGCAAAGCATCGGTAGCAACCCCACCCTGCACACTTGGATCTTCACTTACATTATACACCTTTTTCTCACCTTCGTAGGCATACATAGGCTTCTTTGCGGTGATGACAACCTCACCCAGATTTTCTCCGGATTTAGAAATTCCTATAGCTCCAATATTCATTTCTTTCTCTGAACCATTTAGTTCCAATGGAAGATACTGTGTTCCATAGCCTAAATAAGAAATCCTCATAAAATACGAGCCGCTATCGGCTTTTAAGGTGAATTTGCCGAATTCATCAGTTGTTGTTCCCGTAATAAAAGAAGAATCAGGTAATTGCAATAAAGCAATATTTGCGAATGCAAGTACCGAATGATCAGTACTATCCTGCAAGACGCCATTGACTTTAACCTGCCCAAAAAGACTTCCCGAAAAACCCAATAATAAACCCAAACACACCAATGCGAGAAAATGCGTTTTCATACCCTGTTGCTTTTGTTAATATTTTACAAACTTAAAAAAATCCTAAATAGTATATTTTATGAAGAAAAAATTTTGCTTTTTTTATAATACAAGGCTAGATTAACCAGAGCAATCATTACCGGCACTTCTACCAGAGGACCTATTACTGCTGCAAAAGCTTCTCCAGAATTCATTCCAAAAACCCCGACTGACACTGCAATCGCCAATTCAAAATTATTGCTGGCAGCTGTAAACGATAGAGTAGTCGACTGTGCATAATTGGCTCCTGCTTTTCTACTAATCCAGAAAGAGCCTATAAACATAATTAGAAAATATAACAGTAAAGGAATTGCAATTTTTACAACATCGAGAGGTATTTTAATGATATACTCACCTTTCATTGAGAACATTACAAAAATTGTAAAAAGCAATGCTATCAAAGTAAAAGGGCTGATTTTGGGAATAAATTTGGTCTGGTACCAAGTTCTTCCTTTAATCTGAATGAGCACAAAACGAGTAAGAAAACCTGCAATAAAAGGTATTCCCAAATAAATAAAAACACTTTTAGCGATTTGACCAATGGTAATTGCTGCAACAGCATCATTGGCAGGAACACCAAACCAAGTGGGTAAAATTGCGATGAAAAAATAGGCATAAACCGAGAAAAACAAAACTTGAAATATAGAATTGAATGCCACAAGACCTGCTGCATATTGAGCGTCGCCACCCGAAAGGTCATTCCATACAATTACCATTGCAATGCATCGGGCAAGACCTATCATAATGATTCCATACATATATGGAAGATTAGAGTAGTTCTCTCCCGGAAATACTTTAATAAAAACTATAGCCAGCGCAAACATTAGCACCGGTCCAATAATCCAATTTTGCACAAGTGATATCCCAAGGATTTTGAAATTTTTAAAAACATCGCCCAGCTCCTCATATTTTACTTTTGCCAATGGCGGGTACATCATAACAATTAAGCCAATCGCTAGGGGGAGATTAGTAGTACTTTCAGGAGATGCTTTCAAGGACTCCCATAAAAGCGAAATTTCAGGCAATAAATAACCAGCCAACACACCAATAGCCATCGACAGGAAGATCCATAAAGTAAGAAAGCGATCGAGGAATTTTAACCTGGGTTTCATTTAAACTTTTGTTTATACAAACATACAATAATTGAATTTTTTAGTACTATAAACTATCGTTAATAAATTTCATATATAATTATTCACATATATATTTGCAAAAACTAAAATTATGCAAACGCTTTTCACGGTACTCATCATATTTGGAATGCTGGCTTTACTTTTCTTTCTTAGAAAAATGTTTGTCAACAAAGTATATCCCCAAAAAACAGGAAAAATGCTTGATCAGCTACCAGATCTTAATGAAATAGGCTTACACAGAGACGAAAACGGATATTCAGGTTCATACAGAGATTTTCCAATTTACATTTATGCTACCACATCGATAAAGCCTGTGGGGTATTATGAAGGAAATAAATATCAAGCATGGGTTATTGCTGCCCCAGAGAAAGACCAATTGGGTAGCCTTGGTGGATTTTTCAGTAATTATTTGGTTTCTGGAGAGAAAGAAGGATATGCCATGATCGGTTTTCTGGTCAATTTCAATTCAAGTATAAATCCTGCTGAAGATATTCGAGTGAATCTTGAAAAACTGATTAATATTTTGAATGAAAAAGGAATTAAACCCTATGTTGTTTAATTTGAAAATTTGATTAGTGTTTACATTTTAAAATTTTCAAACGCATCCTTAATCGAATCTCTTACTTTTCGATAAACCAACATCACTTCTACATCAGTGCCGCGAGCATCGGCGGGATCTTCAAAAGGAATATGCAATCTATACTTTACTTCACCCGTAAAAATCGGGCAAACCTCTTTGGCATGATCACAAACGGTAATGACATAATCGAATGTCATACCTACATAACGATCAACATGATCTGGCTTATGATGTGAAATATCGATGCCCATTTCAGCCATCGCTCGAACGGCATGCGGATTCACTTCTTTTTCAGGCTTTGTTCCTGCTGAAAAAACTTCTGCTTGCGGATGCAAAGCTTTTAAAACACCTTCTGCCATCTGGCTTCTGCATGAGTTTCCGGTACATAAAATCAAAATCTTCATTTAAGCTTAGAATTAATTACTAACGAAAGAGAATCAAATGATATATAGCCGTAGTTTTTAAAAACAACATTGGCTTCACTATCCAAAAGCAATTGGTATGGAATAAGGCTTACATGGTAGAAATTACTCAGCGAATCATTTAGCGTATCTCGAACATCCACATTTATTACACTAACTACACCCTTAAATTCCGTTTTAACTTTTTCAACTACCTGCTGCATTTGCTTACAGGACTTACAATATTTTGATCCAAATTCAAAATAGGTCATCTGAAAATCCTTCCCATTTTTCACATAATTGTATTCCTGCTGAATGCTATCTTTCATAGACATTGGGTGGTTAATTTTCTCTCCTGGTTTCCAACTAAACTTTGTTATCACAAAAATGATAATAGCAATGACAAAGATTGCCATTCTCCATTTTACCCATAAGGTTTTTTCGGGCTTAGGATTATCTGATAAAACAATAGATTCCTCTACCGGCAGCATTCTATTGATTATTCTAATCAATTCCTTTTCGCCTGGCGCTCTGCCTTTTAGCAACAAACGTCCATTAATAAATAAGAGAGGAAAATCTGAAAAATTTTCCACTTTGATATCATCTGATTCTTCTTCATGAATAATCTCAGCATTCAATTCATAACGATCAACCAATCGCTGTAATAAATCCAGCAGTTGATTGCATTTCATTATTTTAGGTCCGATAACTTGAAACTTGAGTTTTGTTTTTTCCTCTGACATACTTAGAAAATCATATTAAAAAGATAGCCAACCATTAAAATTCCGCCTGCAACAATGGCAATGAAACTTATAATCAGTGGCAATTTAAGAACTTTTCGCAGGATAACCATTTCCGGCAAAGATAATGCAATAACAGACATCATAAATGCAAGTGCTGTTCCAAGAGAGGCGCCTTTTTCCATTAAAACGGACACAATGGGAACAATGCCGGCAGCATTTGAATATAGAGGAATTCCAATCAAAATAGATAAAGGCACAGAATACCAAACATTGCCACCCATGAGCGACGCCATAAACTCTTCGGGCACATAACCATGAGCTCCTGCTCCAACTGCAATTCCCAGGGCGACATAAAGCCAGATTTTGTAAAGAATATCTTTCACTGCAGTATATCCCGATTTTATTCTGTCGCGAAAATGCAATTTTTCTTCTTCAGTCCCCTGCCCTACTTTTACTTCATACACCCATTTTTCGACCCATTTTTCAAGCTTTAGCACCCCAATAACCCAACCGGCTGCAATGGCAATAAATAGTCCTGTTCCAACATAAATTAATGCCACCTGCCAACCAAACATTCCATACAAAAGAATAACCGCCACTTCGTTTATCATTGGAGCGGCAATTAGGAATGAAAATGTAACGCCCAATGGCACACCTGCTTCCACAAATCCAAGAAATAAAGGAATAGCCGAACAGGAACAAAAAGGAGTGAAAATTCCTAAAAAGGAAGCAAGAATATTTCCCAAAATGGTCTTTTTACCTCCAAGCGCCTTACGGGTCTTTTCAGGCGTAAAGAATGTTCGTATTATTCCGACAAAAAATATAATTAATACCAATAATAAAAGAACTTTGGGCAGCTCAAAAATAAAAAAACGCAGTGATTCTGTGAAATGAGCACCCTTTTCCAAAGCCAATACATTGTCAATTAAATAATCGGTCAGTACCCCTAGATTGGAATATAGAAAATACCATAGTGGCAACCCGAGCAGAAGCAGCACAAAAATTTTATTTTTCCCTTTTAGAATTTTCATTGTTTTCTTATTTCAGAAAAAAGATATAGCTATAATAAAGTCCTGCCAGAATAAATACAGATGCAATAATATAACGCATCCATTTTTCAAAATTCTGAATCCTGGAATGGAATTTTCCAATACCAGTGACACTAAAAGCAAGAATCCAGGCTACAATAATGACCGGTAATCCCGTAGCAATGGCAAAGACTGGCGGCAATAATAGTCCATCAGGGCTGGCAATGGTCATCGGAATGAGCATTAGAAAATAAAAAACACCGCTGGTAGGACAAAAAGCCAAAGCAAATAGCACGCCGAGCAAAAACGCCCAAATTCCTTTCCCGCCTGCTGCTTTTTCTTCAATTTTTTCCGACAGTTTTCCCTTTGACTTAAAAATGCGAATCTTGATTATGCCCAGCATAAATATGCCGATAATAATAAGCAAAGGTCCAAGAAAACGTTCTCCATAATGGCTGAAAAGCTTTGCAATTTTAAACGTACTTGCACCAAAATATATTAACACACCAAGAGATGTGTATGACACTAATCGACCAAGAGTGTACCAAAGCCCGTTGAAGAAAATCTTTCGCTTTGAAGATATTTCTCTACTTACAAAAGCAATGGCGGTAATATTTGTGGCAAGCGGGCATGGACTTATAGCAGTCATTAGCCCAAGAATAAATGCCGTTAATATCGGGAACTGGCTACCATCGGCCCATTGCTGTAATACTTCAATCATTTGAATTCAAGTTAAAGAGCAAGCATTTCATCCATTTCCTTCCGGATATGCTTTACAAACAATTCCTTCTTTCCAATTTTTGAGAAAGCGATATCAGTAATATCATTAACGATTTCATTTCCGTCAGGATCAAAAGCAGTTAAAACTAAAGTACTTCCATAAGCTGCATATTTCTTTACTAATTCTGCATTCTCTTCTGCCTGGCAATCGAAAGATTTGAAAACGATAATTCCGCTATCAAGCTGAACCTTATAATGTTCATTTAGCAATTCTACCATTGTTTCTTCAATGCTTTGGCAAGTGTGGCAACGAACCGTCATATGGAAATCATATACCAAAAGCTTTGCTTTTTGTTCCTGCGCTTGTGCCCATGATGTAAACGCAACGAGAAAGAATACTGCTACAATTAATTTCTTCATGATTATGGTTTTAAGTAATTTTCAATTTGAGATGTGAGATTTTCTTCAAAATCATCCGGACGAGAATTTGCAAGTTTAAATGCATCTGCCGTCATATCTTCCGATTTTTCGCTCCCCTTATAAACTCTGGTAATAAATACAGAAGTTCCAAAGGCTTCATATTTCTCACAAAGATCTTCGTTTTCAGCATCATCGGCATTCACTTCAATCAGTTTTACCTGGCCGCTTTTCACCTCATCGGCAAATTCATTCTTCAATACATTATCTATACAATCTTCAATAGCAAGGCAAGTAGCACACCTGTGTGTGGCATGAAAATAATAGATTAATACCAATGGGTTCTCCCCAATTTTGGCTACTACCGAATCGTTGGGAGACATCAGTGTATCTGAAAGCACTTCTATGCTATCGGATTTTGTGTTTTGCAATGAATCATTATCACCAGTTTCATTCGTTTTCTCTCCGCCACCACATGATGCCATAGCAAATAGTAGTATTAGAGCAGATATTTTCAAAATCTCTTTCATATTCTATTGTTTAATGAAATTTTCAAGTATTTGTTTAGCCCTCTCCCAATTTTCGGTATTTACACAATACTTTATGGTGGGCAATTCAATTTCTCCCTGAATTAATCCCGCTAACTTCAACTCTTTCAAATGCTGCGACAATGTGGAACGGGCAATAGGAATATCGTTAATCATCTCCCCACTGGTGCAACACGATTTTCCACTGCAAAAATTGCTGTTTAAAAGACGTTCCATGATAAACACCCTAGCCGGATGACTTAAAGCCTTTGCTATTTGTGCAATTTCAAGCTGAGATTCACTAAATGATGGTTTATCTGCCATGATTTACAATTCTTTACCAATGATTTCTTTTATTTCATTCAAAGAGGGAAGTCGGCCTGAAAGCACTACTTTTTCGTTGATTACAAGACCGGGCGTACGCATAATCCCATATTCCATAATCTTTTGAATGTCCTCTACTTTTTCTATAGATGCATCCAAATTCAATTGTTCAACAGCAGTATGAGCAAGCTTTTCAAGCGTTTTACAATTGGTACACCCTGTACCCAGTACTTTAATTTCCATGATATAAGTTTTTTGCAAAGATACAACACTTTCGTTATTTCGCAAATATACGAAATAATAATTTTACCCTCTTTCCCTAGGTCGCAACTGACAAACACAGCTCCCGCTTAAACGCTCGTTTTTATCACATATGACCGGCAATCCATCTTTCTCCCATTCCACTATCCCTCCGGCTAGGTTTATAATATTTATAAAGCCTGCATCATTAAGAGTTTTCATTGCCTCCTTGCTAAACAGACCTACCGAATCAGCCACTATCAGAGTTCGGCTTCTGGGTAAATGTTTCAAAAAAGCGTTCAGCTCTACATGAGGGCAATAGAGTATTTCAGGAATATCAAATTTTTTGAAGGCAACATAGGCTTGATCTCTAACATCGAGTAAAACGGCTCCTTCGTTTAATGGCCGAAAAGCATCTTTTGGTATAAGATTCTTAAATCCATGTACGACAAAGACTGCTTTCGAAATTGTTTCTTTCATTTCAATTTTGTATTTCGCAAAAATACGAAATATATTTTACAAAATTAAACTTCTCAAAGGTCAAAACAGTCCAAATTGCAATCGAAACCGACAATTTTTGTATTTTAGTCATCAAAATTTCACCACCATGCGTAAATCAATTCTCCTAATCAATTGTTTATTTGCAGTTCTAATCATCTCATCTTGCGGCAATTCTTCAAGCAAGAAAGACAATGAAAACAATACTGATACCATATCAGAAAACACAGATTCTGTTACTATAGACATTAACGATGATGATTTTGCCACGTATTATGTTGTGGTAGCTGATACTGGTTTTGATTATTATGTATTGGAGAAAAAAATGAAAAAGCTGAGCAAAAAGCTAGATATGACTATTGATCTAATGGGTCGATATTTCAACAAAGACAAGAACCTTATTGCCTTGCCCGACAACGATGAAGACGAAATTTATGCCGGTGATTATTTCCCGCGTCGTTTTCCTTCCACTACATTAAGTTTGGAATATCTCGATTTCTATCAACACGATGCCGGAACGAATACCATTGCGCTTGTATGTGGAATTTACAAACTTGAAACCCGCGCCGACAGTGCTGCAAAAGTCATTAAAAAGACCGAGCCCAAAGCATTCGTTATAGAATCTGAGATTTTTATTGGGTGTATGCATTAGAGGGTATAACTTAAGCTTGTATTGCTTTTTAGAACTTGTGAATATTTTGAGAAGATTGAAGTATATTTATTTTTGAAAAACAGATAATTAAGCATGGCTAAAAAACAAATAATTGAGGTCAAGGGCACTGAAATTCAAATATATTCAAACAATAAAGAAGAATATATCAGTTTAACTGATATTGCAAAACACAAAACCAATGATTCTAGCGCAGTTATTGCTAACTGGATGCGAAATCGAAACACACTTGAGTTTTTGGGAATTTGGGAAACCTTATACAATCCAAATTTTAAACCCATCGAATTCGAGGGGTTTAGAAAAGAAGCAGGATTAAATGCTTTCACCATGTCACCTCAAAAATGGATCAACACAACAGGGAAAACCTGAATGCACTCTTTATAAATGAAGGAATGACTCAGCAAAACCGCCTCATCAAACTCAATAAAATTGCCATTCAGCAAATGATCATTCTGCAGGAGGCTGAAAACCGCAAAAATATTCTAACAGAAAAAGACTAAAAATGCATTCTTGAAATCTGTAAGAAGATTTGGGTATATTTGTAGTAATACAAGAAATTAATCGCATATTCGTTATTTATACGATAAACACGAATGAAATTACTCTTTTATATATTTCTTTTCTTGCCAGTTTTAGGGTTGGCTCAGAGTTTTGAGGGGCTGAATGAATCTCAAATAGAAATGAGCCATGATGGATTCTTTTCCTCACGGTCCTCCACTGAATATAATTTATACTCTGAAAACTATATTGCTGAAGGGCTAAATGACGGATATCATGTTATCATGTATGATGGTTACAGAAAGAAGATGGAAGGACATATAAAGAATGGTAAAATGCAGGGTCAATGGATTTTATACTCACCCAATTGCCAGAATTTTATATTAGCTGAATATGATAGTGGAATTCAAAATGGAATTTATGAAAAATACACAGTTTACTTCAACAATACAATGCTTGTTTTTAGGGGAAAATTCAAAAATGGAATTCCAGTAGGAAATTTTCATGGTTTCAAATGGGGTGGTGAATTGTATCTTCAATGGCACTTTTCAGACGGCATTATCAGTGACACAACAATTTCATACACTGAATATTATAACTCAGATAGCACCAGCTTGCTTCCAAAACACTGGCAGTTTTACGATTCACTTGGTCATGAAACTAAAGAAATCTATTTTGAATACGATAGTTCAGGCAATTTAATTGAAGAATTTGTTTATGATGAGCAACCTTATAAAAGAGAAGTCTATATTGATAGCTCCAGACAAAAACACACTGATTATTGGGATAATGGAAACTGGCGTGAAGTTGGAACATATTACATGAACAAAAGAGATGGTCTATTTATATTCTATTATAAAAACGGCAATATGCAGGCAGAAATCTCTTATAAAAACGGGGAAGTGTTTGGCACTTCAAGATATTACGACACAGAAGAAAACCTGATCAGAATTTCATATATTGACAGCCTAATGAGTTATGATATATTTAAAGGTGATACTGTTAATCTCACTGACTCGCTTGGATTAAAACAAGGTAAATGGGTGGATATTGTTCAGAGGCCATGGTTCTTCAATTATAATGAATCCAAAAACATTTTTCAAAATACTGAGTATTCAATTCAAAACACTAAGTACTATTGTAATAACAGACCTTGCGGTACGTGGCAAATAAATGACAGCTGGAAATTTTCATATTTTTATAGCTACAGAAGCACATTAAGTGACACCTACGAGTGGCAGAAAGGCTCTTATGCAAAACTTTCAATGATGTGCGACAATTCCATTGTTGAAACTGGAAACATCTCTGAGAATATCCTAGAATTTGGTCACTGGCAATTTTTCAATAGTGAAAACGGAAAACTTACATTTGAAGGCGACTATTTTTATGGCCGAAAAGTCGGCATCTGGACAGTTTATAATAAAAGAGGAAAAATAGAAACCGAAATAGATTTTGACAAATGTAAAAATATTGATGAATACAACGATTTACACAAACTATATAAACTTCCAAGATGGAGTAATGAGTTTTTATATAATGACTTTTGAACTATACGCTCGGCGTAGTCTCCCTACTACGCCGAAACTATCTAAAAGCAACTTAAATCCTATCTATTTCCATCACATTTTCCAAGTCCG
>JAFGWG010000034.1 GCA_016937255.1 Bacteroidales bacterium | reverse complement strand
GCTTTAGCGGGGTGACTACCAATGGTGACACCCCTTTCGCTCACCCCCTAACCCCCTGAAGGGGGAACGCCCTCCCGCAATGACCTTTGCGATTCTTTATTCTCTTTATCTCGAATGGACTGCCTTGCAATGGTGACAGATTCTTCGCTGGCTCAGAATGACAAGACCCGGAGGTTGTAGAGGGAATTGGAGCCTGAAGGGCTCACATGTTTATAGAAGATATATCAACAGACAAAAACGACGCTGAAGGTGTCGAAAATTTATGGATGAGGGTATGCTTATCCTTGTTTGCCCTTTTCAGGTACGGGGATGAATACATTTTAAGGATTCTGCCACCGCTGCCCGCGACTTCTTTTTCCAAATCCCCGCCATATTAGTACAACAATCCGAAGAGCCACAGTGGGATGGTATTCAGGGTACCACTTTCGATATTATCTTTCACAACAAAAGCATGATCAAGATTTTTGATTTGATGCTGTGTTTTGTTTTTACCACCTATTTCGAAGGTGTACTTATTGTTAATGTAAAAGTCTCCCTTGGGAGGCAAACTTACTATGTGGCCAACACTAATATGTTGAATAAAGAAGGTCTCACGCAAGTTTCCAATATCCGGTAATTCATCAGAGATTGTATAAGCCAGGTTGGTGTTATGCAACCAAATTTTATCGGGCTTGGTTAAGGTGCTAATGCTTTTGTTTTGCTTGTATACGATGTGCAATAGTTCAGCCTTATTAAGAAGATGCAAGGCCTGAACCAGCGCATTACGATTTATAGATATTTTATCAGCCAGTTTACTGATATTTGGCGTGTAAGGAACATTCGTGGCTAAAACGTATAGTAGGCGTTTGAATTTGGCAATATTTGAATATTCAATATTTTCGATACTTTGTAAATCAATATCTAATATTAAATTGATGGTGTTATTTAATTGCTGATAGTATTCGTATTTATCCTCCTCATAATAGGGATAGGCTCCTGATTCGTAGTAGGCATTCAGATATTTTAAAGGTTTAAAATATTTGGATAAGTCATCGCTTAAGGTGGTATGATTATTAATAATGTCGTCTAAAGAAATTAATGGAAGTTTAATTTGATGGTAAAGTTCCAAATACTCTCTGAACGATAATTCTTTTAAATGATAATTGAGTGCTCTCCTGCTTAAGTCAGACTCTCCTTTGTAAATGTCTAATACTGATGATGAGGTAAAAATGACTTTCAGATCAGGCAAATCATCGTATATCAATTTTAACTCTCTCGACCAGTTTGGATATTTGTGCACTTCGTCTAATAAAAGTAATTCACCCCCTATTTGAGAGAAGTTTTCAGCTAGGCTATAAAGGCTGTTTTCAGTGAAGAATAAATCATCCAGAGCTACATATAAGACTTCTTTGCCGGAGTATTTTGCCAATTGAAGCAGTATGGTGGTTTTTCCAACTCCCCGTGCCCCCAAAATAGAAATAAGTTGACTATTGGTATTGATTTTATTAAATAAATACCGATGATATTTATCGCTTACAGCTTTTATTTTCCTTCTCGATTTAATTTGTAATTTTTCCATTATTGCTATTTGGTTTAGCAAAAATAATAAAAAAATGCTTCTGATGGCGGCAAAATGTGTTAAATGCTATGCGGGCACCGTGTTTTAATTCTGCTTTACATGATGGATGAGCCCCAGCGGGGCGGCAGTATGGTAGGTAGAATGAATGTTTGTAATAAAAAAGAGATAGAGCCCCGGCAGGGGTGACAGATTTGTTTTTTTGTGGGGCTTCACCACAGAGGTGGTTTCACAGAGTTGCACGGAGTACCTCACAGAGTCACACCGAGTTTCACAGAGTTAATTAAAATACCTTATACTTCTGATATGGTTCAATTCCTAAATAATTCAGTGAACAACAGAAACACAGGCTGAAAGCCCAATTTATATTAGCCCGGGGCACCGTCCCGGGTTACAAAAGCCAGGTTGTTTTTTGTCGCCCTGAAAGGGCAGGTGATTGTTACACAGAGTGGTTACACAGAGTTACACCGAGTTAATTAAAATAACTGATATACCTTAAATGGTTCAATCCGCGGTTATCCTCATTGAACGGTGAACAACAGGATCACGGGCTGAAAGCCCAACCAGCCATAGCCTGGGGCACCGTCCCGGGGAAACGATAACGATATGGTCATTTTTTGTCGCCCTGAAAGGGCAGGTGAAAACATAAAAGAGTTTCATTATTAATTATTTTCTCGTCGGGAGACGAGGGTTGACAAACCCCTCGTGCGGAAACGAGGGGGAGGGTAACACAGAGTTAATTTTTGTCAGGTTCAATCTATATTTTAAGACGAATAGTGTTTTAATTCTGCATTTCATAATGGATGAGCCCCAGCGGGGCGGTAGTATGGTAGGTAGAATGAATGTTTGTAATAAAAAAGAGATAGCCCCGGCAGGGGTGATAACCTGATTAATATGGAAAATGTTTATCATTGGTTTTTTGTCAGGAGACGAGCGATGGCTTTCCCCAGGATCGGAAACAAGGGGTATAGCGTTACAATATTAAAATGGCAAAGTTGCAAAATACCGACAGGGGAGTTATTTTTGAATAAAATTTCAAAAATGCGAATAACTCCAATAGAAAGAGAGACTATTGTAAGAGAAGTCAGTCGGTGGTTTGGGCAAAACAGCCGGGTGATGCTGTTTGGTTCACGGACCAATGATGCGGCAAAAGGGGGGGATATCGATCTGTTTATTGTTCCTGTTTCCAGACGAGATATTTACATGAAAAAAATTCATTTTCTGGCTTCCTTGAAATCTGAAATTGGCGAACAGAAGATTGATGTTGTGATTGATAACGGGGAAGATGACCACAGAATGATTGTTGATACTGCCCGCAGGGAGGGCATACTCCTGGAATAAACCAAGCCTGAATAATGACAGAAAAGCAAAAAGATAAATTGCAAAAGGTTATTGAATCCGGAAGAATTCATGTTAACCGCATCAATGATGCTTATGAGGCTCTTTCAGAATTAATTCCTTTAAACCGGGAGTGTTTTATCGAATTGACAGCCGATAAAAGAGCTTTTATCGATCAGTATATTTTCCGTTTTGCTAAGCTACAAGACCTTACAGGTCAGAAACTATTCAGGGAAACCCTTGAAGCATTAGGAGAGAATACTTCTCAAATGGCGTTTATTGATATCTTCCGAAAACTTGAAAAATTAAATGTAATTTCGGGTTTGGAAGAATGGCAGGTTCTCCGGGAAATCCGAAATGATGTTGCCCATGATTATCCGTTGTTGCTTCAGGAAACTATTGATTCCATAAATGCGATTATGGATAAAAAAGATGCTCTTATCGCTTATTTTGAGCAAATTGATAATTTTTTGCAAAGAAAAGAAGTTCTTTAGCAGGGGCTTTAGCTGTTTGCTCGTAGCTGTTAAGACATAAATCCGGGGTTCATGAGATTCTCTCTGTGAAACCTTGAAAGGAATGAGAGTTATCCGCTTTCG
>JAFGWG010000209.1 GCA_016937255.1 Bacteroidales bacterium | reverse complement strand
ACGAAAATTTTGCAACCAACAGAAATCCAAAATCAACTTCTAAATATGAAAAATTAAAACTGGGTGCTGCAATGCACAAAACAGGAAGAGACGATCCGATAGCTATCGGATTCGCTGCAGTCTTCGTTCCACAAAATGATGCGCCGCATCATTACAGTGGATTCGATTTAATTGAACAGTGTTCTTTGCAATAATAAATTTGTGAATTCGTGGTTTTCATATTAGCATCGAAAAAGAAATAAAGAAAAGTTTATGTTTCATCGCCCCGAAGCATGAGGGTTATGAAACATACTAACCCAGATAAATAGCATTTCTGCAGAATTTATTATGTTTGACAAATGAAAGCTGTTTTTGCAGTCTTGTTTACGCTTTTGGTTTTTGTACTACATGCGCAGTATAAAAAAGAAAGTCATGTGCCCGGAACATACAAAGCTCAGCAGTATAATCTGTTGAGAAACATGAATAAGAGAGCCCTTGAATATTGGGGTTTCGGCGATTTTGAAAAAGCGCTGGAGGAATACAGAGACATGCTTCAGCTGGCAGAACAAACAAAAAATCTGAAGTATGAAGCCATGGCACTGAATAATATTGGCTTCATTTATACCGAATTTGGGGATTATCAAACCAGTATAGAATACCGAAAAAAGGCGCTTTTTATTCGCGAAAATATTGGCGATTCACTTGGCATAGGTTTATCACATAACGGACTTGGCATGGCATATTTTTCGATGGATAGTATTGAAAAAGCCATATATCATTTTGACCAGGCAATGAAATATGTACTAGCCATCAATGATTCTTTGAGCATTTCAAATGTGCAGAATAATATTGGCAATGTTTTTATCAAAACCGGAGATTTTCAGAAAGCATTGGAAAGTCATAACAAGGCGCTGGAAATTCGCATATTACGCGATGATCAGCGTGGTATTGCTGAATCGTATAAAAACCTGTCCAATTATTATATTAAGACCGGAGATATGCAATTGGCCCGGCAAATGATTGAAAAAGGCTTTGAAATTGCCGAAGAAATTCAATCGGTAAAAATGAGAAAGCTGTTTTATTATCAATTGTATTTGCTGAACGAATCGGGAAAGAATTTCAAACTGGCGCTGGAAAACTATATCCATTTTGCTGAGCTTGAAGACAGCCTTGCAAGTGCAGAAAGCCGAAACTATATCAATAAGCTCATGGTTCAATATGATACCGAGCGAAAAGAACAGGAAATTGCCATTTTGAATGTTCAGAATTTACTTTCAGAAGAGGAACTGGCAAAAAAGAGAAACACATTGTGGTTGCTTACGGCAATTTTGCTCACACTGGGTATTTTTATAACGTTTTTGGCCTATCTATACAATCAAAAGCGCAAAGCATATAAAGCGCTGGTGCGCATGAATATTGAAGCCGCCAAATGTGATCATAAGCAAAATGGTCGGGATCATGAGAAGTACAAAACATCTGCACTTGATGATGATCATAAAAGGGGATTACTCAGGGGGCTGAATCAGATAATGAAAGAGGAAAAACCCTTTCTTACAAGTGATTGTACAATTGATAATTTGGCAAAAAAACTTAATTCAAACCGACAATATTTATCGCAATTGATCAATCAGCACTTTGGAAAAAATTTCAATGCTTATATTAATGAATTTAGAATAAAAGAAGCCCGTAAAATACTGATTGAAGATGAGAAAAACAGATATTCGATAGAGGGCGTAGCCGATATGGTGGGTTTTCAGTCGAGAACATCTTTTATTAATGCGTTTAAAAAATATACAGGGGTAACACCTTCTTTTTTCAAAGAAAACCGAAAAAACATCTAAAACCTTGTTCATTTTGGTAAATCTGAACATGCGGAAAGCTGCTTCAATATTAGTTTTCAGGTATATTTGTTTCAAAAAAAACATGAAAACACTTGTATTTGTAATGATGATTTTCTGCAGCCAGATGATTTTTGCTCAGACCTGGACGCAATTAGGAAGTAATATTAACGGTGAAACAGATCATGATTGGTTTGGTGAAGCCATTGCAATCAATTCCGATGGAACAGTGATCGCTGTTGGTGCTTTAAGTAATGACGGTAACGGTACTGACGCCGGGCATGTCAGGGTTTTTGAATATTCAGGATCGGCCTGGGTGCAAAAAGGAACCGATATTGATGGTGAAGATGCCGGTGATGAATCAGGAATTTCTGTTTCAATCAATGCAGGTGGATCTGTTGTAGCCATTGGTGCCGGGAGTAATGATGGGAATGGTAGTAATGCCGGCCATGTTCGTGTATACCAGTTTAGCGGATCTGACTGGGTGCAAAAAGGAGCCGATATTGATGGCGACAGCCTTGGAAGTTATTGTGGTAAATCAGTTAGTCTTAGTGCCGATGGATCTGTTGTGGCCATAGGTTCAACTACAGGTACCGGTCCAACTTACGGCGGAAAAGTTCAGGTTTATCAGTACTCAGGAAGCAGCTGGGTGCAAAAAGGAAGCGATCTTATAGGGGATGCTTTTTTGGATATGTTTGGATATGATTGTGCTTTAAGTGCAGACGGAAATACAGTTGCAGCCTGCTCAGGAAGTGGTGATGGATATGTCAGAGTTTATACCTATGATTCCGGCTCAGCCGATTGGGTGCAAAAAGGAACCGATGTTACCGGAGAAAATGCCGGGGATTTTAGCGCCGGTGCCAGCCTTGATATGAACGCTGCGGGAACCATCTTTGTGGTTGGTGCCATAGAAAATGATGATGCAGGAACCAATGCCGGACATGCGCGGGTATTTGTGTTTTCCGGTTCAGACTGGACTCAGCGTGGATCTGATATCGATGGTGATAACGCTTATGATAAAGCTGGAAAATCGGTTAGCATTAACGATGCCGGCGATGCCATTGCAATTGGTGCAGCAAGAAATTCTGATGGCGCTGCTTTTGCAGGACAGGTAAAGGTTTTTAAGTTTATGGCAGGCAGCTGGACTCAGATGGGAAGTGATATTTTGGGTGAAAATTCTCAGGATGAGTTTGGTACAGCCGTTGCGCTGAATGATGACGGAACCATTTTGGCTGCCGGAGCTCCGTATTGCGATGCCACTGGTGACAATATGGGAACAGTACGGGTTTTTAATAATCCCAGTGTAAGTGTATCTGAAATTTCCGGCAATTTTGACCTTGAAATTTATCCAAATCCTGTTCAAAATACACTTAGCATAGATCTTTCCGCTTTTCCGGCAGATAATTACACCTTGTCTGTGTTTTCTGTTGATGGTAAAATTGTTTTGAGCCAGGAAATGTATAATTCAAGATCGCAAATAAACCTGTCTGAATTGAATAATGGTGTTTATTTCTTGCAGATAAAAAGTGAAAAATCAGTTCAACAAGTGCAGTTCATTAAACAATAAATCAGAAGATTATGAAAACAAGCTTTTTCACAATAATATTAGCTTTCCTACTGGCTTTTTCTGCCGGTGCACAGGAATTTACAAGTGAAATGAAAACCATTTTTACAGATACTGAAAGCTCATCGTTTCGAATTCAACAAATTGAATCAGCAATAGACAGTAAAGACAATGTGCATATAGTTTTTATGAATTCAGAAAATCATGTTTATTACGGTACAAACAAAACCGGTGAATGGAGTTTCGAAAGACTAAAGTATTTTGATACTTATTATAAAGAGGATGCCGATATTATGCAGCAACCCAATATTGTGGTTGATAATAATGATAATTTACATATTGTAGCGATTGATCAGAACCGCCAGAACTTTGTTTATGGAATGAAGTCTGCGAATGGAGGAGAATTTAACTTAAAATCGGTTGAAATTACACCAACGCCATCATATTTATCTGTGTTTTCTGCTATGAGTGGTGAAACTACGGATTTGGCAATAGACAAAAACGGAGGCTTACATTTTGTTTGCAAGGCTGATTATAGGGACGAGAGTGATTTTTCATACAATCAGGCCGCTGTATATTTTGAAAAGCCCGCTAATGCTGAAAAATGGCAGCTAAGCGTTTTAATGTACGACAAAGAATGGGATGATAGGAGTTGGTCTTATGGTGATAATGCATCAATTTTGTGCTACCAGGATAAAGTATATCTTACATTTGGCGGAAGCAATGAACTGTTTTTTGGTTCCAGAAATATATCCAGTGGTGTGTGGAATTTTGAGCCTTTGGTTTCAACCTCAGACGAATTTATCAATTCAAAAAAATGGATGACTTCTATGGCTGTGGATAAAAATGGATCTTTGAAAGTGGCATTTTTTGATGAAACCGACGATGAAAATTCACCATGGCATGGACTTACCGTGTTTTCAAAAGGGGCATGTATATCTTCCGGTTGGAATGCAACAGAATACTTTGATAACTCCAGAGCCAAATCAGTTCCATCTGTAGCTTTCGATAATAACGGCCATTTTTATATGGCATTGGGGCGCAATGAATTGACTTTGGTGCATCAAACCTGTGATTGTAAAGCAACGTACGAAAAAATATACGAAAACACTGATAATAAAGGGGATTTTACAAATATTGTCGTAGATAAAAACAATACGATCTATGCTTTTTACAGCTCTAACCATGACAACCATTTGTATTTACTAACAACAAAGCCAAGAGAAAGTACAAGCGCATGCAACTTTACTCCACGCATTACCAATTACACCGGAAAAACCAACCTGAAGCCTGGTGAAAAGTGGACGGCAACCATAACTGCACAAGATCCTGAATGTGATAAAATTAAGTTCGAAAGCATTATCCATAATGATATTTTTACAGTAACCGACAATGGAAACGGTACAGCAACCATTACTGCTACTATGCCTGAGGGCAGTGGAACCGGAACTCCGGGATTATCTGTTTGGGCGTTAGACGACAAACATCCTGATATTGATGATAATACCAGTGTGATTACTTTTGAACTAAAGATTACTGCAGGCGGAACAGAAGAAGGTAATATTACGATAAAAAATCCTTGCAAATAAACGGATAAACTGTCAGACACCGAAAAAGATTGTATCAAGAAGGCTGTCTGACAGTTTAGTTTTTCTTTGTTTCTGCGATTATAACTATCCGCAAAAATTAAATTAGTTACGGTCTTATGGTCTTTTGCAAAACCTGAAAAAACATATTGCGCGTTTTCTCAGCCATACCACTGATTTGATTCGACTTTGCAATTAATCCGCTAATCCAATCTTCGGTGGCATTACAAAAACTGGGGTCAGCAGTGTCTATCGTGTGAAAAGTAGAGTGTCGTAAAAAGACTTTGCGCATTTGTCCGGCCTGTGCTAAAATGCAATTATTCCCGATTTCTATATCACAAACATAGAATGTGTAGTTGTTTCCGCCGGCAGATTCCGGGCTTTTATTGCTTCGGGCACACATGCTTTTTATATCATTCATAAGAGAAGAAACATTATTCAGCAGATTATCTGCCGTTTTCTCATCATTAAAAAATCCTGATTCGCGATAAAACTCAATTTGTTTCAGAATACTGTTGATGCTTTGCTCTCCCCAAATTTCCACTGAAGGAATATTGCGATACATTGATAGTATATCTGAGCCCATTTCCATGATTTCATCCGGTAATTTTGCATCTTCAAAAAAGCCTTCGGCATATGCCTCAACATTCATTACCGATCTTAAATAATAATAGCTTTTGAATGCAGCAAGCTGTGGATAAGCAAAAAGGTGAAAAAGTGGAATATCATCAGCCACATAGTGAATAAGCCGGTCTTCGGCTTCATGAATCATTTTCATGCCCAAATATATATTTCTGAGATATTCCAGGTAAGATTCATTATCATGTCCGGGTACATCATAACGAAAATGCACCGACTGACCTTTGGTATTGCAAAGGCTGTCGAACGACATCTGAAAATGAATGCAAAGTTTAGCCATCTCAGAAATAGAAAACTCCGTTTCACCTCTTATGCGACGATAAGCACTATCGGTGCTGATATGTAAAAGATCTGACAGCTCGTTTACTAAGCTTTGATCGGTTTTCAACAATGATTTTATTGCCTGAATAAAATTATCCTGAATAGAAAATTGACCAGTCATAATACTGATTTTTAAGGAATTCAATGAAATGATTTGCAATTTATGCAAAATATTCGACTTGGTTTGCATTTTTTGCAAAAACACATGCTTGTTTTTATTAGGTAGACGGATTATTTGCACAGATTGCAATAGAACTCTTTGTGGGTGCGGCATTCAGTTTTGTGCCGGCTGGTTTGTGAAGTAATTTTGGATCATAAACTTCAAAAACACAAAACCATGAAAACACAAAAATTGAAAATTCGTCAAAGTTTTTTTGTCATTGTATTATTAATGAGCTCGGTATTTTCTACTGCTCAGGAAAAAATTGCCGTGTTGAATATTCACACCAATTTACCCGGATATACGCCCGAAACCATGGGTAATTTGTTCAGAATGCAATTGATAAAAAATTCCGATTATGCCGTGATTGATCGCTGGGATTTGAACACTTATATCCGCGACAAAAACATCAATCCCAATTGCAATAATACCATTTGCTTAACCGAAATCGGGAAAATTATCGGAGTAGATAAAATGCTTACCGGTTCGGTTGAAATATACGGCCGCAAATCCATAATGGTATCTACACGTTTAATAGATGTATATACGGGTGTTCCGCTAAAATCTGATGTAACAGAATTCATCTACAACCCCGAAGAGATTGCATCGATGATAGATATTGCCATTTGTGAAATTCTGGATAAAGAAGTAGATCAAAACTTAAAGCGTAAACTTACCGATAAAAATGATTTTGCTTCGACGAAGAACTCGCATACGGAGAGGCTTAATGCATCGGGTCCGCGAATAGGATTAACGTATTTAACCGGTGAGCATGCCAATCGATTCGAAGATCCTCTGCAAAAAGGTGGTTTCGACGGCTATCCGGCTATGTTTCAGTTTGGATATCAGTTCGAAGTACAATACCTGAATGAAGGTAGTTTTCAGGCACTTTTCGAGTTTGTACCACTTATTTCCGGTTTGGATCAGGGCTTGTTTTTACCGTCATTAACCATGATGAATGGATTGCGAAACAACAGAAGTGGATGGGAGTTTGCATTTGGCCCCACGATATCTCTAAACCGCATGTCATATGGTTATTATGATAATGGTGAATGGCACTTGGAGCGCGAATGGAATGAAGAAGACGGAGAAAATCCAAATTTCATTGTAAAAAGAATCGACAGCAGAGGAGATTTTACTGTTACATCAGGTTTTGTATTTGCCTTTGGAAAAACACTTAAAAGCGGCAACCTGAATATTCCTGTAAACCTTTATGTCGTTCCTTCAAAAGAAGGTATGCGTTTCGGAGCATCTTTCGGGTACAACTCAAAAAACAGATAAATAATTTTAGGGTGCACTTGGCAAGGCTGAGTGTACCCGTTTTTAATCAAAATTGCGGAAAAATGAAAACGGTAAAATGTTTATATCTTGCATTGATACTTGCGCTTTTCTCATCATGCAGCTCGTTGAAAATGCCTCAATACACGCAGTTGAATAAAGTTCGGGTAGATCGTGAGCAAAACAGTTTTGCAAGTTCCGAAAATGAATTATCAGAAAGCGGGTTTGAAGAAATGGCCTCCATTCAATCCCGATTAATCAACAATGATTATTGTATTGACAGTTTGCATCCGAAACATGAAAGCCCGTATTGTTCATTTCGTGAGATGATTCCAGTTCTTAATCAAGAAATCGTTGAAGTATCTCTGAATTCAATTAGCTGCAAACTTTTCTCTCATGCCAAATCGGGTATAAAAGAAAACAGAAACACCGATTTAGTTTGGTTGATTCTTCTCACGGTGATTATTATTGCCATGATAGCTGTTCTTTTTAATGCAATAATGGAAGCCAGTTTGCTCACATTACTGGCATTGATATTTGTTTTTCCGTTGGTTTTAATTCTTGCTCTGATTCTTGGTTTGGCTATACTCTCCAACGCACCAGTTAATGCGAACAACACATCTGCGAATGATGATAAATATAAAAAATGGGGTCGGAAATCACGCCATGCCAATTCAACAAATACATTTTCAAATAAAAAACAATAAAGTCATGAAAAAGTCAATTTTCACTTTAGTCATTGCGGTACTTTTTCCGCTATTCATAAACGCACAGTATCAACAGGTTAAAGAACTTGAAGCGGAGATCGTTTCGGTAAATCGTTTTGAAGAATCTCGCCTTGAGATATTGGATCTCATAGAGGGAATTTCCTCCATTACTGTTTCAATGAGCGATTTTAAGGATGGAAGTAAACCCCGTGTTTTTCAAATAGAGTTTTACACGGATGACAATGGTTTCAAACGATTTGATGAATCTTTGCACCTGTTTGGTCACATCGAAAAGAAAAATGCAACACAAAGCATCTATAATTATTCAATGGATAGCATGTTGATTATAAGTCAAATACAAGAAAACGATTCTGTGGTTTCCAGTCTTAATGAGAAAGTTTTGTTTGAAGGGCTAAATGTTGATCAAGCCATTGCTTATCGCGAAGCACTGCTGACCGAAAATGCCAAACTCAACAAAGAACTATTGATTTTGCGAATGCGAACAGACTACCCAAACAAAATTCTTGTAGTCTTAACCAATTAATCATCTGATCTTTATCTAAACCCTAAGTTCAATTATTAAACACGTAAAAAATTTGCATCGCCTTGTTAAATGTTGTATATTGCAACACTTTAGCGTAATTAAATACCTGCCGATATGAAAAAATTTCTTCTACTCAGTATTGCAATTTCTGTGGTTTTTGCCTTTTCTTCATGTAAGAAAGACAAGGATAACCCGGATGCTGTAGTTAATTTTGGATATGTAAGTGGTAAAGTTTATACCCCTTCCGGAGTTCCAATTCCTGCTGCCAGTGTTTTTGTTGATGACCATGGCGAAATTTATTTTGCCCGTACCGATAAAAATGGATATTTCTATTTACGTGTTCCTGAAGGTGAAAGAGAATTACACGTTCAAGGTGGCGATGGTTCTATGTTTAGAAGTGTTTATTCAATTACAGTTGAAGCTGATGAGGTTACGGAATTACCAGACAATTATCTGAAAATAAGTCAGGCTGTTGAATTGGCTTATATTCCCGGTGCATATGACCGTATAGAAACGATTCTTATTGACTCTATGGGGTACACAGCAGATCAGCTTGCTGTTTCTGACCTTGATAATCCAACATTGATGGCTTCATATGGCGCTATTTTCCTCAATTGTGGGAAATCAGGTGTGCTTGATAGTGCAAAATATGCCAATATGGAAGAGTATGTTATGAATGGCGGGAATATTTATGCCTCTGATTATGCTGTTGAGTACCTTACCGGTGATGGATATTACACTGTAAACCTAAATGATGGTGGATCAGCACACAATCACCACGGTGATGTTCCTAACAACAATATGAGAGCAGGTTGTAATACTCCAGAAATTGGTGGTTTTATTGATGATGCAACTCTTTGTACCGACAAAGAAGGTCCTTCAACAATGGTTTATCAGGCAGAAATCGTCGATACACTTATTCAGGCTTTTCTTGGTAAAACCCATATCGATATTGAATATGACCTTGGTGCATGGGAAGTTATTAAAGATCTTACTACTCCATGGGAGATTCTGATTCAAGATCCAACAACCTATGGCCCATTGGCTGCTAGAATGAATATTCCTACTTCTGCAACAGTGCGTAGGCAATTGGATCAGGGCTGGGTAACTATTTGTCATTTCCCTCCGGGAAATCCAGGCAATGTTCAAACAATTACTATTTCTGTTAATGCACTTCCCGCTCATCTTGCTCATGGTGATTATGTCGGTTCATGTCTTGGTGGTGCAGGAACTATCTTCTTTACCACATTTCACAATCATGTTCAAGGAAATGTAGGTCCCGATGTTTATCAAATGTTGCAATATTTCATTATGAATTTGTAGAAAATACATTATATCTTTTGAATAGGCGATCTTCGGATCGCCTTTTTTTATGGAATTATCACCGGATCGCCCAGAAACTTTGGCTTTTTCCGAAACAGAAAATCAATAAATACTTTAACGCGGGCAAACTTCTCCCTTAATTTAGTCTTGAATCCTCCGTAAGATTCAACGTCTTTTGCATTATAACCAATGGCATCAAGCTCAAAATGACGGGCAATGAAAACAGCCCTTTCTACATGAAATTTCTGTGAGATTATTGTAAATGACGTTTGACCAAATATTTCTTTCATTCTAATCATCGAATCATAGGTGCGGAATCCTGCAAAATCAAGATAGAGTTTATCCGCTGGAAACCCGCGACGCACAAGTTCATCCATCATGTCTTGTGGTTCATTATAATCTTCTTTGCTATTGTCCCCACTAATAACTAAATACTCAATCTTACCAGCTTCATAAAGCTTCATGGTTGCATCAATGCGATAGGTGAAATACAAATTCTCTTCTCCTGATTTTAGGGTCTTAATGGTGCCAAGCAATAAGCCACATTTATTTTCTGGGATGGAGTCCGTATTATTATAAATGTATTCGCTGCTTTGTGTCTTAATTCTCCAGTCTGCCAAAAAGATAATCAGCGCCAAAATTCCTGCGAAAAGAATTAGCCTTTTTATAAATTTTAAGGAGAACAATTTCATCATTTTTATTGCAAAGATAAACTATACAGGCCAATAATATTTTTAGACCTAAACGTTAAATTTTCATCACCAAGGTTTAATATTTCCCGATAAGCACATTTATTTATATAGAATTCTGTATTTTTGCACAAACTATTAATTATATGAGGGGTTTAATACTTGGTTTGCTTGTTCTTTGTGCCATCTCTTTTCAAAGTAAAGCACAAGATCCAAGCAATAATACTGAAAGATTTGTGTACAGCATTGAGAATATTACTTCTCTTGAGCAAATCAACACACTTGAGCGTAAAGTATTGGCTCTTAGCTTTATCAGTGAGCTAAAATTTGATGTTAAAATGGATCAGGGTAAGGCTCGCATGCAGTTTTCTGTAGTTCAGGTTGAACCTATATCTGAAGGGAGAGACAATATTGATCTGGCCGAGATTAAAAGATTGATTATTGAAGCGGGAATGACTCCCATTGAATGTACTAAAGTGAATTAAGATATTATGAAAGTTTTTCTAGCTTTTTTTGCCTGGGCAATTTTGTCTGGGCTTTTGTTTCAAAATGAGCTTGCAGCTCAATCCGATGGCTGCTCCTCAGCAACCGTTATTAGTGTAACTGCAACTTGCTCTAGCCCTGTTGCCGGAACTACTACCGGAGCAACTCAAACCATTAGTGGTTGTGTTGGTACTGCCGACGATGATGTTTGGTACACGTTTACCGCTACATCAACGAATCATATTATTACGGTAACCCCATCTGTTGGAATGGATCCTGTAGTGCAACTGTTTTCCGGTGCATGTTCAACTTTGATTTCTTTGAAATGTATGGATCTGAGTTTTACAGGTGATGCCGAAACTATTTATGCAACTGGCTTAACCCCGGGTACAGATTATACCATCAGGGTTTATGATTATTATACCGGCTCTGGTACCGGCGATTTCACAATATGTGTAACTGATGCACCTGCTGCGCCAAGCAATGATGCCTGTGCAAGTGCTACTTTACTAAATGTTTTTTCATCATGCACCCCGACTTCAGGAACAACGGTTTCAGCAACTCTATCTCAAGCGGGTTGTGCCGGAACAGCCGACGATGATGTGTGGTATAAATTTGTAGCCACTAATTCTGTGCAAACCATTACGGTAAGTCCTTATGGAACAATGGATCCTGTTTTAGAATTGTTTGAAGGAATTTGCGGTGCATTTACTTCAATTCAATGTGAAGACAATGGCTTTAGTGGAGATAATGAAGAAATTCAAGCAGTAGGCCTTATTCCCGGAACTACTTATTATATAAGAGTTTACGATTATTATTCCTCAAATGGTGGTGGAGATTTCGATATTTGTATAACCGGATCTCCAACTCCAACTCCAACAAATGATGATCCGTGCGATGCTATTCAACTACCACCTGTTACCAGTGCATGCGATTATTTATCGTTCACAACTACAGGAGCTACAACAACACTAACTGCGCCTACACCTGCATCTTGTGTTGGAGGTGCTTCTCCTGCTCAGGGAGGCTTTAACAATACTCCCCAGCCAAAAGATGTTTGGTTTGCTATTACCGTTCCTTCTTCAGGAGCAATTAGTATTATGGCAGAACCATCTTATGGTTTTAATGATGCCGTTATGGCATTATATTCAGGTGCTTGTTCCTCTCTAACACAAATAGCTTGTTCCGACGACCATAATTATCCCGGTCCGGGAAATGATTATAAACCTTTTCTGCTTGCAACCGGGCTTACCCCTGGGGCAACAGTTTATTTAAGATATTGGGCTTTTAATGGAAATATTACCGGAGATTTTGGACTTTGCGTAACGACTCCTACCAACGATAATTGTGATAATGCCTTGTATATCTGTGATTTGAATGGGTATGAAGGAACTACCAGTGCTGCGTATACAGTAGATCGCCCAGGGAATATGCGTGGCAATGCTGAAATGAATAATCCTCCTACATATACCTATACCAACGGTACTTGTCAGGGTGGCATATTCGGACTTGGTGGTGCTTGGGGTTCCGGCGCGCCAAACTGCGATGTACAAATCAATAATAATTCATGGATTCGATTTACTGCTGCTGCTGATACTGCTACTTTGATTGTGGATATTTACGATTGTTATGTTGGAAATTATCCTTCTGGTGGTATTCAAATGCAAATTTTCAGCGCTGCTAATCCTTGTGCAGATTTTGTCCCGGTTTCTGATTTTGAGGAAGGATCTAGTCAGTTAACCATTCAGGCAAATGGATTAGTTATGGGTCAGGATTATTATCTCATGATCGATGGTTTTGCCGGAGATATTTGCTCATATTCTATCACAGCATCAGCCGGAGTTCAGTTTCCAGATATTACGGCCTCTCAAAATCCAATTTGTATTGGTGATACAGTAACACTTTATGGGCCAGCTGGAGCAACAGCTTATGACTGGGATCCCAGTGGTGCAACCTCTCAGGATATTGTTGTAATTCCTTCTACCACAGAAACCTATGTTCTTGAAGTTACCGGTGTTTGCGATCATCGTCAGTTGCTGGAATACGAAATAATAGTAAACCCACTGCCTACCGCAACAGCTTCAAACAATAGCCCTCTTTGTGCAGGCGACGCATTGACGCTGAATGCGGGTGGTGGAAATTCCTACGTTTGGAGCGGACCTGCTTCATTTAGTTCTTCTGTGCAAAATCCCGGAGTATCTGGTGTAAGTACATCAAATGATGGAACATATACCGTTACCGTTACAGATATTAATAATTGTTCCAATACGGCTACAACAGCGGTTACAGTTAATGCCAACCCTGTATCAAATGCAGGAACAGATCAGACCATACCTTTTGGAACCAATACTGGATTAACCGGATCTGGATCAGGTGGAAGTGGCTCTTATCAATATGCATGGAGTCCTGCATCCTTATTGAATGATTCAACTCTGGCTGCTCCTCAAACCACAAACCTTAACAGCTCTACAATTTATACTCTTGTGGTAACAGACCTTACTACTGGTTGTACCCATACCGATCAGGTTACTGTTTTTATCAGTGGCGGACCATTGGCTTTAAATGCCAATGCCAATGCCGGAGGTGTTTGTTATGGAGATTCTGTTTATTTGTCTTCACTGGTTTCAGGGGGCTCTGGTTCATACACTTATACCTGGTCGTCAAATCCGGGAGGTTTTTCAGGAACAGCAACAGATACCAGCTTTGTACCAACTACTACAACTACATATACCCTCACGGTCTATGATGGATTTAATACTGTTATAGATAGTGTGGAAGTAACGGTTTATCCACTACCCACTGCTTCTGCTTCAAATACGGGACCTTACTGTGAAGGCGACAATATTGCTCTTACTGCAGGTACTGGTACTGGTTATTTTTGGTCAGGTCCCAATTCCTGGAGTGGAAGTGGAGCAAATCCTGCAATTTCTCCTGCTCAGGTATTAAATTCAGGTACATACTATGTCACAGTTTCCAATAGCTATGGTTGTGTGGACACGGCTTCAACAAATGTTGTGGTAAATGCTGTTCCGATAGCAGGCGCAGCCAATACTGGTCCTTATTGTAGTGGCGATACTGTTTATCTTCAGGCTTCAGGCGGAGGCACTTATGCTTGGTCTGGACCACAGAGTTATAGCAGTTCATCGCAAAATCCATATATATTAAATGCTACTCCATCTCAAAGTGGATCGTATATAGTAACAGTTACCGGAAGTGGCTCATGTACTGCAACAGCTACAAGTACTGTAACCGTAAATGATTTACCAGCAGTTAGTGCAACGGGAGCCGGAACATATTGTGAAGGTGACAGCTTGATTCTTTATGCCAATGGCGGAAATCAATATGCATGGTCTGGACCTAATTCATTTAATAGTTCATCTCAAAGTCCGCAAATTATTCCCGCTCAAACGTCTAATTCAGGCATTTATATTGTAACAGTTACCGATGTTAATTCGTGTTCTGATACAGCAATGCTTAGTGTTTTGGTCAACCCAAATCCTGTGGTACAGATTGCCGGAGATGATAGTTTATGTCTGGGAGACTTGCTTACATTGACCGGTTCTGGCGCAAACACGTATCTCTGGAGTACAAGCGAAACTCAAACCAGCATTCAGGTTAGCCCTATTACAAATACGGTATATTACCTAACTGGCACATCAGCTGGGTGTTCAGCATCAGATTCACTTAGTGTTAGCGTTTTTCCTGTTCCAACAGCCGAAGCGGGAGAAGACACCACGATTTTCAGTGGAGAATCTATTAATCTTACCGGACATGGGGGAACATATTATGAATGGGTTCCTTCAGATTATTTGTCGGACGCATTTATAGCAAACCCTGTTTGCACACCAGATGAAAACATGACGTATGTACTTTGGGTTTATAATGAATATGGCTGTTCTGATAGCGATACCGTTAGAGTTACGCTTGAAAGTGAGTGTGGCGAAATTTATGTTCCCAATGCTTTTAGTCCCAATAATGATGGTAAAAACGAGGAATTTGGCGTGTTCAATAAATGCCTTTTGACTCTTGAATTGAAAATCTTCAATCAATGGGGTAATATGGTCTTTGAAAGCAGTGATATCAATGCCAGATGGGATGGCACATTTAGCGGCAAAGATGCTGAATCAGGAATTTACTCCTACTATTATACCGGAACATTAACCGATGAAAGTCAGGTTGAAGGACAGGGTAATTTTGTATTAATTCGATAACTTGAAAATCATGAAAAAGATATATAAAATACTATTCTTGTCTTTTCTGATGGCATTTTCTGTACAATTGCAGGCACAGGATCCACATTTTAGCTCCAATAATGAGATTTATCCATATCATTCGCCGGGTTTTATTGGCACAATGGAAAATCAAATGGAGTTTCAGACTTTGTATCGTAATCAATGGAAAAATGTTGGAACCGCTTTTCAGACGTATGGAATAATGGGCAATGCAAAGGTGTATAAATCTACTGGCTCTTCATTATCTGTGGGTGGATTTGTGATCAACCAGCAGGCATTTAGCTATCAGAATACACTTGTAAATCTAATGGTAGCTTCTAATGTGAAGCTTTCTGAGGGGAATCTTCTTTCTGTAGGACTGGGAGCCGGTACTCGCTACGAGGCATTAAACCCAGATGAACTCATGTGGCCCGATCAGTATAATGGGTCTGTTTATGATGAAAATATAGATCATGGTGAGTATTTCGATATGGAAAAGAATTTTGCATTCGATCTTTCTGCCGGAATTTCGTACACTTTCATTGATATGCCGGCTGCAGGCGATAAATTTCCAACAAAAAAGGGAACTTTTGGACTGGGTTTCTGGCATCTCAACCAAGGTAAAAGATTGACAATGACCGAAGAAAGCGCTGATATTAAATCTGAGTTTTTTGGTTCATTTCTATTTGGCTTGGGCGAAGGAAACAATAATGCATTAAATCCATATCTCTTGGGTATGTATGCCGGGGGCGCAAGTGAAATTCTTCTGGGTTTAGACTTTAAACTCTTCCTCGCACAAGGCGGTGAATATTCCACATCTAAAACGATTATGACTCTTGGTGCAGCCTATAGATGGGAAGATGCATTCATTAGTAAGATTATGTACCAGTTTTCAAATATTGGAATTGGAGTGATGTATGAAGTCAATACCTCAAAACTGCGTAATGCCAGTAATGGGTTCGGCAGCATTGAGGTTTTGCTTAGTTATTCACCGGCTAAAAAGAATTTTTCTTTGTATTAGTATCTGAAATTCCTAAACTCCTCTAAATTCAGCTTAGTTCTTGCATAAAGAGCTTGAATTTTTGTACTTTTACTCTTCGAAGACTGAACTATGAGAAAGATATTACTGGTTTTCTCCTTTGTACTATTACTATTTCCGGCTCGTGCGCAATGGCCAGCCGGGTACTACGATTCAGCAGCCGGATTGAGTGGGGAATCTTTACGAGTTGCGCTGCACGATATTATTTCTAATGGATTTACGTCTGTGTCCTATACAAACTTATGGACCACATACCCCCTGACTGATGCAAAACCAAATGGCAAGGTTTGGGATATGTATTCAGATATTCCCGGCGGAACTGCTCCTTATGAATTCACCTTTATAACAGATCAATGTGGCTCCTATAACTCTGAAAACGATTGTTATAATCGCGAGCATTCTGTTCCGGCAAGTTGGTTTAGCGATGCAAGTCCGATGTATTCTGATGTATACATGGTTTTACCCACTGACGGTTGGGTGAATAATAAGCGGGGAAATTTTCCTTATGGGGAAGTGGGTACTGCAAGCTGGACATCCCTAAACGGAAGCAAACTGGGCACGTGCAATTATCCTGGCTATTCAGGCACCGTATTCGAGCCGGTAGATAGTTTCAAAGGTGATTTTGCACGAATTTATTTTTACGTAGCTGTAAGGTATAAAGACGAAATTTCATCGTGGAGTGGAGAGTCGTTTTCAGGAAACAACCTAATTGCTTGGACAGAAAACATGATGTTGGAATGGCACGCTCTCGATCCGGTAAGTACCAAAGAGCGAGATAGAAATAATACAGTCTATACTGCTCAGCATAATAGGAATCCTTTTGTTGACAATCCAAGTTGGGTTTATGCTATATGGGGTCCTACAGCCGGAACACAAACAGTCGAAATTGATCCTCATCTGAATGTTTATCCCCAACCGGCCAACGATTATTTGCATCTTGATTTTAGATCTGATATCCAATTACAATATATCAAAGTGTTTAATCTTCAGGGTGTTTTGGTTCAGGAGTTTAGGAGCGAGGAAGAGCTTTATATTGGCGATTGGCAAAGTGGGCTATATTCCTTTCAATTTGTTTTTGATCGAACAACAATTTGGAAGAACATTATAATACAGCATTAATTTTCCATTATGGCAGAAAAACAATACAAAGAAATTCAAAGAATGAGAATGTGGTGGGTCTATGTCATCTGCATTCTGATTACAGGAGGAGCTGTTTGGGCTTTTGTTTCCCAGATTATTTTTAATAATGATTTTGGATCAAATCCCGGTCCCGACTGGGTAATTTATGCCACATTGGCTCTTGCAATATTTCTTGATTGGCTTATTTTTTCTGCTCGATTAATGCTTCTTGTTGATTCTAAAGGCGTCTCATTTAGATATTACCCCTTCACTTCAAAGAAATTTGCCTGGGCTGAAATAGAAACGGCAGTAGTCGAAAAACATGATCCCATTAAAGACTATGGTGGCTGGGGTCTTCGTTATAACTGGAACAATAAAGGTAAAGCCTATTCTATTTCCGGAAATCAGGGTTTGAGCTTGACATTGAAAAACGACAAAAAAGTGTTGATTGGAACTGCTCGTGCAGAGGAATTGCAACGTTTTATTGAGGCTAATAATTTTTTAAGTTAATTGTATGCCACTGGCGTATCACGAATGGGTTAATAATGATTTGCAACTTGCTCTCTGGCATATTACAGAAAGCGTAGAAGATCTTTGTACACGACTTTTCTTAAATAAAGAAGAGTATGATACATTGAATTCTTTTAAAAGCGAAAGTCGCAAAAAGCAATGGTTAAGTTATCGCGCCTTAATTCGTCATATGGTTGAATCAGAAGTTATTTATAGAATTCACTACGACGAGCATAAAAAGCCCTTCTTGGTCAATCCACCTCGTTCAATAAGTATTAGTCATTGCAGCTCATATTCTGCAGTACTTATTAGTAAAAATCTTGAGGTGGAACATGGAGTAGACGTTGAGCCGGTGGATCCAAAAGTACTTAAGGTTCTGAGTCGTTTTCTCAATGAAAATGAAGAGAAAGAATGGGAAATGGATAAAAACCCCACCAAAGCAGTAGCATATTGGTCGATGAAAGAAGCTTTATATAAAGCCAATGGAAAAAGTGGACTTACATTAAAAGAAAATATTTCAATTCTGCCTTTTAAAATGAATTCAAAAGCCAAAATTCAAGGTATTGTAAAAAGCAATGAATACATCCATCAATACCAACTATATTTTAGGCAAATCAACGGGCTGATTATATCCATTGCTTTTAAGGAATATTAGAATAATCCAACTACATCGCCGTCTTCGTTAAAATCGATATTCTCTGCAGACGGGATTGCGGGTAAGCCTGGCATACGCATAATAGATCCTGCAATTGGAACAACAAATCCGGCACCACTGGCAATCTCTATCTCACGAATATTCACGATAAACCCTTCCGGACGTCCTCGCAGAGTAGGATTGTCAGATAAGCTATTCTGTGTTTTAGCCATACATACCGCTAAATTGCTAAGCCCCAATTCGTCAATTGTTTTTAAGTCTTTACGTGCTTTTAAGGAATACTCAACACCGGCGGCTCCATACATTTTTGTGGCAATGGTTTCAATTTTTTGCTCCATAGACCAATCGAGTTCATAGATTGGATGGAAACATGAAGGACAGGATTTTGCTGCGCTTAATACTTTTTCAGCCAAATCAACTGCGCCTTCACCACCTTTTGCCCAGCCATCGTTAATGGCCATAGCGATGCTGTGCTGTTTGCAACGCTCATCCACTATTGCAATTTCTTCGGCGGTGTCGGTGTCGAATTTATTGAGTGCAACTACAGGTGTAAATCCAAAACTCTTCATATTGTCGATATGCTTGTCAAGGTTTTCAAGGCCTTTTTTCACATAATCTACGTTTGGAATTCCAAATTCCTCTTTATTGGCGCCGCCATGATATTTTAATGCGCGAATAGTGGCAACAATGACAACCGCATTTGGACGTAAGCCACCCACCTGACTCTTTATATCAAAAAACTTCTCCGCGCCAAGTTCTGAAGCAAAACCAGCTTCAGTTACTACTATTTCAGAAGTGGATAGTCCAAGCTTAGTTGCAATTAAAGAGTTTGTGCCCTGTGCGATGTTTGCAAATGGACCGCCATGAATTATAGCAGGAGTATTTTCTACAGTTTGAACCAGATTTGGTTTGATGGCATCTTTTAGCAATACTGCCATAGCGCCTTCAGCTTTAAGATCTCTTGCGTATATCGGCTTTTTATCAAAAGTATATCCAATAAATATATTTCCTAATCTTTCTTTTAGATCTCCGGGGTCTTTAGCCATACAAAGAATAGCCATAACCTCTGACGCTGCAGTGATATTGAAGCCTGTTTCACGAGGGATTCCGTTTCCTGTTCCACCCAATCCGATTACTACATCGCGAAGAGCACGGTCGTTCATATCCATTACTCGCTTCCAACCAATGGTTCTTGGGTCAAGCCCCAGATTGTATTTTTTGCTTTGTAGATTATTGTCAATCAAGGCAGAAAGTAGATTGTTGGCTTTTTCAATGGCAGATAAATCTCCTGTAAAATGGAGGTTGATATCTTCCATTGGAATAACTTGAGAATGGCCACCTCCTGCTGCACCACCCTTAACTCCAAATACAGGCCCGAGCGAAGGTTCGCGCAATACAACAGTGGTTTTTTTACCAATTTTGTTTAACCCCATGGCTAAGCCAATAGAAGTAGTAGTTTTACCTTCTCCGGCAGGAGTAGGTGTTATCGCTGTTACCAAAACCAGTTTTGATTTTTTAATCTTTTCTTCATCAATGTAGCTTAATGGAATTTTGGCTTTATACTTACCATACAATTCCAGATCATCAGGATTAATCCCTAAAGTTTTTGCAATTTCTGGGATGGGAAGCATTTCTGCTTCACGGGCTATTTCAATGTCGCTTCTCATGTGCGTGTTTTTAATTTTAATAATTTAATCATAAATGTAGTCATTTCTAGCTTGAAATAATAACTAAAATGATAAATATCAAACTATTTGCATGTAACTTTTTAGAAAAACTCATGTCTAATATGCATATATTTGTCATGTGAAAAGACTGGTTTTATTCTTTCAGATTATTTCCCCCTTTGTATTATTAATAAGTTCAGCATCTGTTTGCGGGCAAGGACAAGGGTTTAAGTCGAAATTATCAAAGATAGATTCTCTTCTTGGTGCTGATCCTGAAGAGGCAATTCTGCTTGCAGATCAAATCTACAATATTGCAAGTTCAAAGCAAGACACACTTAATATGGCAAGAGCCATGCGTGCGAAAGCAAATGGACTTCAGCTTATTAGTTTCTTTGATTCAGCTATTCAAGTCATTGATTATGCCATACAACTTTCTGAAAATGAATTAAAGTGCGAGTATGCTCTTTCATTAAATGTAAAGGCTCAAATTTTGAGAAAACAAGGCAAGTTTATAGAGGCATTAGACCTTCTTTTTCCTGCATTAACGAGATTGTCAAAATGCTATAATGGCGAAGAAGTACTGAACACTTTATATTTGATTTCGCTTTGTTATGATAGGCTTGAATTGTATTCTAGAGCAATCTATACACTCAATTTTATGTCTTCTTTGGCAGAGATTTTAGACAACAATGTTTACCTTTTTCGATCCTATAATACTGCGTTCATAATTTTTAGCAAAAGTGGTAAAAGGCCAGAACCGCTAATGCAGAAAATGATATCAACAGCAAAAGAATCAAACGATCTTTCTCTTGAATTAACAGCATATAATAATCTAGCGGCATATTATACTAGAGTAAACAATGATTCGGCGGCCGAATATTGCTACCTCAAGGCATATGAAATTGTGCACCAATTAAATAATCAGCAAAACAAGTCTATCATCGCTCTGAATTTATGTGTTTTCTATAATAGAATCGGACGATGGGATCTTGCTGAACCATATTTTGAAGAAAGCCAGTCGTTAAAGGAATATATCAGTGAAGATAATTGGAAAGGCTTGTATTATTTCTTTGAAAGTATTTATTATCGAAAAAACGCAATGATAAATCTAGCACAGCAATCGCTGGAAAAATCTTTGCAAATTATGGAAAAGCAGAATAATTACCCCCTTCTATTAAATATTCATAGGCAGTCGGCAAATTTTTATAGAGAAAGAGGAAATTTTGAAAAAGCCTATTATCATATGAATCGTTTGCAGGAAGTGCAGGCTGTTCTTGATAAAAATGAGCAGGATAATGAAGTGAATCGATTGTATTATTCGGTTTTACTTGATCTTGAAAAGGAAAAAGCAAAAACCATCATGCTTCGCAATGAAAACCTAGAGAAACAAAGTGATATCTTCATCTTGTTGATTGTAGTTTCTGTGTTTTCTCTTCTGGTTATTTCGATGCTGTTTTATTTCTTTAGTAATCGTTTTCGTAATAGAATACTCAGAATTGAGGAGCAGAAAGAAAGTTTGCTTGCGGCCCGTCTTCGTTTATCGAAAGAATTATCGGAACGAAATAAAGAAATTGCAGCGGTGGTTTTGAATCAGGTTATGCATAACGAACAAAGTCTTGATGTTATTCAAAAACTTAGAAAAATAGGTGAGCAAAGCTCAAAAGAAATCCAAAAAGAATTATATGAGTTGGCGTCTCTATTGGCAAGTTCACAAAACAAAAATATTTGGGCTGAGTTTGAAAAATACTTTAAACAACTTAATCCTGATTTCTTCTCAAGATTGACGTCAAAACACGATAAATTAACCTCTAGAGATTTGCGTTATTCAGCATTGATTAGTCTACAGCTTAGCAGTAAAGAAATGTCGTTGATTACGGGAATGACTTTACAGAGTATTCATGTATTGCGCTCGCGTCTCCGAAATAAGCTTGGGCTTGACAAGGATGCTGACCTGGCAGTTTACTTATCGTCTTTCAGCTCTGAAGAATAAAAAAAACAGCCTGTGAAAACAGGCTGTTTAATTCGCATTATGATATATTGTGGGTGTTAGAGAAGTTTAAAACTAAATTTCATGTTATACTGTTTTGCCTCATCACTCTTTCCGAAAAACATTTGCCCAAGCTTACCAACAACATAATCTTTCAGACTTACATCACTGCTGTTGATTTGATCAATACATACCGATCCATCTTTGGCAACAGTAAACTGCACAAGCACGTCGCCTTCAACATTGTTTGCCTTGAGGTTTTGAGGATAAACAATCTCTGATTGAACCGCATTCTCAACAGTAGGGTCGTTATAACTCATCGCTATTAGTGGAAGAATGCAGAGGGATATAATTAAAATTAAAGTTTTCATGGTTTTTGGGTTTTGTGATTTGGGGGTAAGACGAACTCATGTTTTAAAAAGTTACAAGCGAAATAAAAATACATAAAATCTTCCCGTAAATATCTGGAAAAACCCGATATAATTTTTTACCTTTACGCTAGCAAAAACTTGCACTATGTCAAAACAAATAAAAATACGTGATTTAACATTAAGGGACGGCCAGCAGTCGCTGTTTGCTACCCGTATGACTCAGGATCAGGTAGACCGTACTCTGCCGTATTTTCGTCAGGCAGGATTCTATGCAATGGAAGTATGGGGCGGGGCAGTTCCGGATTCTGTGATGAGGTACCTCAATGAAAATCCTTGGGATAGACTGGCAAAAATTAAAGAAGGTATTGGTGATGCCTCTTTGCTAACAGCCTTGTCTCGAGGGCGTAATTTGTTTGGATATAACCCTTACCCAGAAGAAGTTATAGAAGGTTTTAATCGCCTTGCCATAAAGTCTGGTGTTGATATTATGCGAATTTTCGACGCCCTTAACGATATGAATAATATCGCCAGTACCATTCGCTATGTAAAAAACAATAAAGGCACCGCTGATGGTACAGTTTGTTATACTGTTGACCCAAAACTTCCTTCTGAAAAGGCATTTTTTGGACTAATTACTAAACACCCCAAATTTAAACCACTCTTCACAGTCGATTACTTTGTGAAAAAAGCAAAAGAGGTTGAAAATCTTGGTGCTGACATGATCACTCTTAAAGATATGGCTGGTTTGGTAAATCCTGCTAGTGCTGGACCAATCATAAGAGCGCTTAAAAAGAATGTAAATATTCCTATTGATTTTCATACGCATTGTACTCCTGGTTATGGGCTTGCTTCTGTATTGGTGGCCATTATAAACGGAGTTGATATTGTTGATACCAATATGATGACGTTTGCTGGGGGCCCTGCGGCTCCATCTTACGAGCTTATTCATTTGTTTTGTAAAAAGCTGGGAATTGAAACCAATGTAAATATTGAAGGTCTGCGCGATTTGAATGATGTTTTGGCAGAAATTCGAAAAGAATTGGCAGAGAATGACAATTATAAGATGTTTCCCCGTCAGTTTGATTTGACAAAGGACACTTTGCCTGTAGATATTGAAAAACTATTTGATCAAGCCATTGTTGCGGCTCAGGACGATAATGAAGACAAACTACTTGCGGCTACGTATAAAATTGAAGAATATTTCAATTTCCCAGGGCCAAATACAAATGTTCGCGATGCAGAAATTCCCGGTGGAATGTACACCAATATGCTCGCTCAGCTTAAACAATTAAAGTTAGAAGCTTTGTTGCCCAGAGTTCTTGATGCTGTTCCAAAAGTGCGTGTAGATGCAGGATGTCCTCCATTGGTAACACCCACCAGTCAAATTGTAGGTGTTCAGGCTGTAAATTGTGTTTTAGATGAAAATAAAGAACAGCCATGGTACACCAATAATAATACTCAGTTCATTAATTTGGTAAAAGGTTCATACGGTGATACCCCAATGCCGATTAAACCATCATTCCGAGAGAAAATCACAGGCTCACCTGAAGAACTTCCTTACGATACCTCAGGCTATAAGAAGCAAATGAATAAAACTCTTGTCGATTTTGGAGAGGTTAAAATGGCTAGTGGAGAGAAGGAAGAACTTCTGCTTGAATTATTCCCTGCGGTTGCTGAAAAATACCTGACATGGAGAGCTGAGAATAACTTCACTGAAACAATTAGAGCAAAACGCGAGAAGGAAGAAGCATTACTCAAGAAACAAGAGGACGAGTTTTATAGACAGAAAAAGGAATACGATAGTCTGTCTGAGGAGGAAAAGCAAGAGAGATTAATGCAAGGCCTCTACAACTTCAAATGGACCACCTATTTTGAGGAACAGCAAACATTGAAACAATTAAAAAAAGAAAACAGACAGCCTAAAACTGAAAGTAAATAAAAGGCTGTACGTTTGCGTTAAAAACTTGTCAGACGCCTCAAAGGTCGTCTGACAGTTTGATAATGTGAAACCATATCTTGAATATGGCAGATTAATAGTCAATTCTATT
>JAFGWG010000208.1 GCA_016937255.1 Bacteroidales bacterium | reverse complement strand
TTATTTTGCTGCTGATTATTCTGCTGAACATTATTCTGCTGAACATTATTCTGCTGAACATTATTCTGCTGAACATTATTCTGCTGCGCATTATTCTGCTGCGTATTATTTTGCTGAGGACTATTTTGCGGATACTTTTTTTGCGAATGAATTCGTGTTTTCTGTTGTTCATCAAGATTCTGAACATGCCTATTGCTGCGATCGTCGTTTTTATTTCTAGAAACAAACTTTTCATTTGTTTTGCTGGTTGGAGGCAATACCATTTTATTTCTATCGGATTGCTCTGGTGCATTTTTTAACGGAATGTTTTTATCAACCGGCTTTGATTCATTTTTTACTGGAATCTCATTTCTAACAGGTTGACGAGGCTGCTCATGGCGCCTATCATTCTTAACGTGCTTTTCGTCTGCCGGAAATCTTGGTCTTTTCAATTTTGATTGATCGGTATTTTCTTTATTATCTTTTGCAGATTCTTTACGACGTTTTTCTTCAATCAATTCAATAACCTGTGGCTTTCGAAGTGTGGAAACGCCTTTAATACCTAAAGATGTAGCCAGATTCTTTAAATCAGGCAGGAGCATCTTGCTCAGATCTTTGTCGTCTTGCATTATGGGTTTGTCTTTGTAAAAACTTAAATTGGTAAATTGGAGAAATATGTGTTTCTCCCGTATTGAATCGCAAATATAAGAATTTTATTTTACTACAAGCATTTTTCGTCATCTCTGATAATTTCTGCAGCAAGATCAAATATTCCCGCTTCAACAATTTTAACCTTATATATATTACCAGGATTCAGGTTCTTGCCCTGCAAAAACACAATATTGTCAATTTCAGGTGCATCGCACATAAGCCTTCCTATAAATGATCCATCCTCTTTCCCATCACAAATGGCCATACATTCAGTTCCAATGAGACTTTGATTACGCTCGGTGCTGTTTTTCTCATGAAGCTGAATTAAATCACTCATGCGCTTCATCTTTGTTCGCGCTGCAACAGGATCGCCTAAATGATACGCTGGGGTATTTTCCTCTTGTGAATATGAAAAAACACCCATTCGTTCAAATTTCATTTCCTTCACAAACTTGAATAAATCCAAAAACGATCTGCGCGTTTCCCCTGGATATCCGACAATAAATGCCGTACGAATACACAGGCCTGGGATTTTTTCACGCATTTTATGAATTAAAGCAATAATACCCAGTTTGTCGCCTCCTCTTCTCATGCTCTTTAATAAATCGTCATCTATATGTTGCAATGGAATATCAATATATTTAAGCACTTTTGGATTAGAAGCAATTTCATCGATCAATTCGTCGGGAAATCCTGCCGGATAAGTGTACATCAAACGTATCCATTCAATACCATCTATCGTTGACAATTCTCGCAAGAGGCGAGCTGTTTCGCTTTTTCCATATAAATCAATACCATAGGAAACGGTATCCTGCGCAATAACAATCAATTCTTTCACTCCCGCCGCAGCCAATTTACCAGCTTCCTCCATTAATTTTTCGATGGGCTCGGATTTTAAGGGTCCTCTAATTCCCGGAATGGCGCAAAAGCTACAAGTGCGATTACAGCCTTCAGCAATTTTAAGATATGCATAATGAGACGGCGTGCTTAATAATCGGTCATTTGAGATTTCAGGATTATCTTTCACATAAGCCAATAAATCATCATAATCATGTACCCCAAAAAATCGATCTACGCCAGGCATCTCTTTTTGCAGATCCTCATTGTATCGTTCGGATAAACAGCCACTTACAATAAGCTTTTCAATTTTCCCCTCTTCTTTTGCCTTTATAAAAGATAGAATTTCGTCAATAGATTCAACTTTAGCATCATTAATAAAGCCGCAAGTATTAATAATTATAATATCTGCATCGTCACTTTCATGACTGACATCAAAACCATTTTTGAGAAGATTTGCGCCAAGTTTTTCACTGTCCACCATGTTCTTAGGACAGCCCATGGTAATTATGCTAATTTTTTTATTTTCGGACATGAAATTATTTATTTTTAAAGAGTGAATCAACAAACTCTGATGCATTAAACACTTGCAAATCGTCTATTTTTTCACCAATACCAATATATTTTACAGGCACCTTAAACTGATCGGAAATACCAATCACTACACCACCTTTTGCAGTACCATCAAGTTTAGTTAAAGCAAGTGCATTAACATCGGTAGCTGCGGTAAACTGTTTGGCTTGTTCGAAAGCATTTTGTCCGGTTGAAGCATCCAGAATCAATAATACTTCGTGTGGGGCGTCGGGAATTACTTTTTGAATAACACGCTTAATTTTTGAGAGTTCATTCATCAAGTTCACTTTATTATGCAAGCGACCTGCAGTATCTATAATAGCCACATCATAATTTTTAGATTTTGCGACAATTGCTGTATCGTAAGCTACTGAAGCAGGATCGGCGCCCATACCGTGCTCCACGATTTCCACCCCAGCTCGTTGCGACCAGATCTTCAACTGATCAACGGCAGCCGCCCTAAAAGTATCTGCTGCGCCAAGCACTACTGTTTTTCCAACACTTTTAAATCTGGAAGCAAGTTTACCAATAGTGGTAGTTTTTCCAACACCATTTACGCCAACAACCAAAATAATATAGGGCTTAGTATTTTCAATATCAGGAAGTTTCTCAGATTTGTATTCATCCAGCATTAAGGAAATTTCTTCCCTCAACGTATTATGCAATTCGTCTGTACCGATATACTTATCTCTTCTCACACGTTCTTCTAGCCGCTCAATAATTTTCAAAGTAGTTTCCACGCCAACATCTGAGCTAATTAAAGCTTCTTCCAACTCATCGAGAACTTCGTCATCAACTTTCGATTTTCCGACAACAGCACGTGATAAGCGGGAAAAAACATTTTCTCTTGTTTTTTGCAAACCGTCGTCGAGTCTATCCTTTTTTTCTTTCCCAAAAATTCCAAAGAATGCCATATTCTATTGTATTATTTTACTATGCAAAGGTACTATAATTAGTTTTATTTGCATTTATCACAAGGTGTGAAACAATAGAGAAAAAGCAATACCTGACATTCCAAAGAAGACGGTAGATTTTACCTTTTTGATTTTCTTGGTGTCCTGATAACCCATTATATAATATCTGTTTACATAATCACCCTGAATTTTATCGTGCGGGAATTTAGGTGTAAACATAGCCACCACTGCACTTGAAATTGCAGGAACAGCAACAACTGTTAGAAATGGCAGAGGCAGAAATCCACTACCAACAGTAGCCAGAAAACTAATGGGCCCTATCACTCGATTATGAGCCATATCAAAAGCGTCTGTACATCCTTGCACATAAAAACGCATGGAATCGGGTTCTACAATAAACCCCTCACCATCGACCTGATAAGCAAGTTCGCTTTTCCCATTTTCGTAATATACTTCAAAGACATCGACCCTTTCTATAGTTCTGGGTTTAAGACGTCCCTGACTATTAACAGTTTTGTCTTTTTCTCTAAGATAATAGACATAATCAGTGTCAATTTTCATCACTTCCACATCTGTTTTAATGCGGCCTGTGATTTTAACAATGGTATCCTGAGCCCATACAGATTGAAGCATAAACACCAATAGGAGAGTGGGAAATATTCGCAGCATGATATTTTTTATCAAAAGTAATGATTTATTGCATACCCGATACATGATAAATGTATAGTAAATTTATGTATTTTTGTGGAAACAAAACTACAAAACAATGATCAGCAATAATTTCACCCGCAGACATGTAGGTCCCAAAGAAAATGAATTAAGTGTTATGCTTAAATCCATAGGTGTTGATTCTTTGGATGAATTGATTTCCAAAACAGTGCCTTCTCAAATCATTAACCCTAAAAATCTTAATATTGAAGATGGGTTAAATGAAGCAGAGACTATTGACTTGATGCGAAAACATGGTCAAAAAAACAAGATTTTCAAATCATTTATTGGAATGGGTTATTATGGGACTATTTTACCGGGTGTTATTCAAAGAAATATTCTTGAAAGCCCGGGTTGGTATACATCATATACTCCATACCAGGCCGAAATCAGCCAAGGGCGTCTTGAGGCTTTGCTCAACTTCCAAACAGTGGTGAGTGAACTTACTGCCATGCCAATTTCCAACGCTTCTCTTTTAGATGAAGCTACAGCTGCTGCTGAAGCCATGATTATGGCATATAATTCCCGTAAAAGAGAAAAAGTTAAGGCAGGAGCAAATCAGTTTTTGGTATCAAGCACATTATTCCCACAAAGTATTGATGTGATAAAAAGTCGTGGAATTCCACTTGGGATTGAACTTATTATAAGTGATGTTGCGAGTTTTGACATTAATGAAAAGACTTTTGGTGCCATTGTACAGTATCCTGATCAATTTGGAAACATTGAAGCCTATGAATCTCTTGCAGATAAACTTCATGAACAAAATGCGATGTTTGCTGTTGCAGCCGATTTAATGGCTTTATTAATGCTTAAAGCACCAGGCGAATGGGGCGCTGACATGGTTATTGGCTCCACCCAGCGTTTTGGAATTCCAATGGGATATGGTGGGCCTCATGCAGCATTTCTTGCTTCAAAAGAAGAGCATATTCGCAATATGCCTGGCCGTATTATAGGTGTTTCAAAAGATGCACTTGGCCATCAAGCATTACGAATGACATTACAAACACGCGAGCAGCATATCAAACGTGAAAGAGCCACCTCTAATATTTGTACCGCGCAAGCTCTATTGGCAAATATGGCTGGTATGTATGCTGTGTATCATGGTCCAGAAGGTTTATACGAAATTGCACGCCACATTAATATCCTTACCGGAGTTCTTGCTGGCGAACTCGGCAAATATGGGTTCAAACAACTTAACCCTGACTTTTTCGACACATTAAAAATTGAAATTCCTGCTCAAATCAACATAAAAGATATTGAGCAAAAAATGCTTGAAAAAGAAATTAACCTTCGATATATTGACGAAAAACACCTTGGAATAAGTGTAGATGAAACCACAAAGCTGGAAGACATCAATACTATTCTTTCTGCATTTGCAGATCTTACCGGAGTAAGTTATTCTGACTTTGTTTGTGATCGCCAACAATGTGCTAAAATAAGTACCTTCAAAGACGAGTTTAAGCGAGAATCAAAATATCTGCAGCAAGAAGTATTTAATAGCTATCACAGTGAAACCGAACTCATGCGTTATATCACTTTACTTAGGAATAAAGACCTGGGACTTGATCGCAGTATGATTCCTCTGGGAAGTTGCACCATGAAACTTAATGCTGCAACAGAGCTATTCCATCTCAGCTGGCCTGAGTACGGAAACATCCACCCATTTGTTCCGCAGAACCAAGCTCAGGGATATATTGATTTATTGAATGACTTGGAAAAACTACTGGCAGAAATAACCGGTTTCGATCGAATAAGCTTTCAACCAAACAGTGGTGCAGCAGGTGAATATGCAGGATTAAAAGTTATAAAAGCCTATCACGAAGATCGCGGCGATCATCATCGTAATATTTGTCTTATACCAAGTTCTGCTCATGGAACCAACCCAGCCAGTTCAGCAATGGCAGGCATGAAAGTAGTGGTTGTTAAAGCAGACGAGCATGGCAATATTGATTTGAACGATCTGAGAGAAAAGACCGAAAAACACAGTGATGAGCTTGCTGCCCTCATGGTAACCTATCCTTCCACACATGGTATATTTGAAGAAGCCATCATGGAAATTACCGAATTAATTCACCAACATGGTGGGCAGGTATATATGGATGGAGCGAACATGAATGCGCAGGTTGGCATAACCAGCCCGGGATTTATCGGTGCAGATGTGTGCCATCTCAACCTTCATAAAACTTTTGCCATACCTCATGGTGGTGGTGGACCTGGAGTTGGCCCTATTGGAACCGCGAAGCATTTGAGTCCTTTCCTCCCAGGGCATCCTGTAGTGAAAACTGGTGGTGAAAAAGCTATTAATGCAATTGCCGGCGCACCATACGGAAGTGCATTTGTTGCTCCTATTTCTTATGCCTACATTAAATTACTTGGAGGACAAGGGTTACGTACAGCAACCGAATATGCAATTCTTACAGCAAACTATTTAATGAAAAAGCTAGAGAAACACTATAAAATTTTATATACTGGCACTAATGGGTTTGCTGCACATGAATTCATCATCGACTGTAATCCTTTCCACAAAGCAGGTGTAACTGAAACCGACATTGCAAAACGATTAATGGATTATGGGTTTCATGCTCCAACGGTTGCATTTCCTGTACATGGAACACTGATGGTTGAACCCACTGAAAGTGAACCTTTTAGTGAGCTTAATCGCTTCATAGATGCCATGCTATCTATTCGTGAAGAAATCAATGAAGTTGAAGAAGGTCGTGTTGATAAGGCAAATAATGTATTGAAAAACTCGCCTCATACCCTTTCAATGATTACTGCTAATAATTGGGACTACCCATATTCGCGTGAAAAAGCAGCCAAAATTATAAATGGCGAAAAGTACTGGCCAACGGTTAATCGTATTGATGACGCATATGGCGACAGAAACATTATGTGTACCTGTGATCCAATATCTTCCTATGAATAATTTTTTGCATGCAACCAAAAAATTATTACTTTTGTCTCTTAACAAACAATTTGTTTAACCAAATATCAAAAAAATGAAAAAACTCTTACTTTCTTTTATGGCAATTTCTCTGTCATTAGCTCTTTCAGCTCAGCTGCTTACTCCTCCTACACCAGGCGGAATTAGTGAAATCAGCAAAAGACAGCTTTCAGAAAGCTTCATGACAAAAGCTCCAACTGACACTTTAGGTTGGTCAGCAACATCTATTCCTTTATTTGCATCTCCAACTGCAAATATTTACACTTTAGGCATGGCTGACTCATTGGGTGGCGATGCTGGTTACTGGTTTGGTGTAAACTACGACGCAACTATAGCAGATCCTTATGGTGTTGATTATTGGGGTATGGCTTATGTTGTAGGTGGTAATATTGGTATTGAAGGTGTCCTCATGATGGTTGGTGGAAAAACAGTTAACACTGGTGGAGCTAGCTCTTATGTTGAGGTCATGATTTATGAATTGGCTGCAGACCAATGTCTTACTGCTTCTGGCGTTACAGCTGTAGGTCCTGATGCATATTCAGGAACTCCTCTTGCTACTGCAAACCTCTTAACAGACGATATTGACACAACTTGGAATCCTAATATGGGATTCAACTATGTACCACTAAGCGCTGTTGTTCCTATGAACACTGATTTTGCAGTTGTTGCAAACTTCAAGCCTATGAGACTCGCAAGCGACACAGCTTACATGCTTTGTGATGAGCCTGGAAATCATGGTGGTTTGAACTATTCATTCCTCTGTATTGATCCTTCTGTTTATTACTGGTTAACAATCAACTATGGAACTAGTGGTGCTTATGATGTAAACATGTCATTATTTGTAGTTATTGATGCTAACTATGTTGGTATTAACGATGCTGATTACTTCCAAGGAATGAAAATGACCACATCTCCTAACCCTACTTCAGACGTTCTGAATCTTGAGTATGCATTACAGTATGATGGTATTGTAAAAGCTCAGATTATCAACTCTAACGGACAGATTGTTAAAGTTGTTGAAATGGGCGAGCAGAATGCTTCTAACTACTACAAAGAAAGCATTGATGTTTCTGACCTTGCTTCAGGAAACTACTTCGTATCTTTAATGTCAAACGGAAACCGTTTAACCAAAAAAGTAGTTATTCAATAATTGCTTTTAGATACTATAAAAAAAGAGGCTTAACAGCCTCTTTTTTTATGCTCAAATAATTCTAAATCTCAAATTCTTCTTCAACAAATTCAACTCCGAGTGGAGCCAATTTACTAAGAATTGGTTCATATAGCTCAGGTATTACAGGAATCTGAACGCCTCTGACCTTAAACTTCCCATTCAGAAACTCTTCAATTGCAATAGCAACTGGCATACCAACTGTTATCGACATAGCAGTATTGGTATTATCTTTACCTATCACAATCATGGATGACAAACGTCTGTATTTTTTTGAATTCAGCGTATATTCAAAACGATGCTGCATCACAATCATGTCTAAATCACCTTTATCGAGTTTCCATTTTGGTTCAATTATAGATTGAAGTATCTGTGCAGGAGTTTTCATTCCTTTTGCAATTTTTGATTCTTCAAAAATGCCCAACCATTCAATTTTCTTAAAGACATCACTTTCTCTGTTAATACCTAAATATTCACAGAAAACATCTTCTATTTCTTTACCTTCCGGCTCAGGCAAGAAAGAAGCAATAAAGCTACGATTGGTTAGATCTGCGGCATTTACAAGCTCATAACTATCGTCGGTAAGGCCTATCTGAATAAGAGCGTTATAAGCTTCGCAATAACCGGGACGGCGGAATGTTCCTCTGAAAATTGTTGCAATATCTTCAATACCATAAATTTTTCGATATATTAGCGAATCGCGATTGGCATATACATCAAATTCGCCATAATCAAGTACTGATAATCGGTCGGTGCGAGTAAAAAGACGATTATACGGTATGTATTTATAATTTCCATTGTGCAAAAATCGAGCACCACTCTGACCAGCAAGAATTACATTTCGGGCATTCCATGTTAGTTTATAATTCCATGGATTATTATCAAACTCTGGTGCTACAAGTCCTCCGGTATTCGACTCAAAGCTAATAAACTTACCTCCTTTAGCTCTGATTTCATCAATGACTTTCATAGCCGACATGTGATCAATACCAGGGTCAACACCACATTCATTCATAAAGAGAAGTCCCTTTTCCTGTGCTTCATCGTTCAAAGCTTGCATTTCTGGCGACACATAAGAAGCCGTAAATAAGTGCTTTCGTTGCTTCAAGCACTCCTCGGCTACCAACGGATGAAATCGAGCTGGGAGCATAGAAACCACAATGTCTGCTGCAGCCACAAGAGTAGTTAGAGCCAGATTGCTATTAATATCAAATTCAACAGCGCTTGCATTTGCGTGTTTTTTAATTTTTTGCTCTGCCAATGCTTTATTGACATCTGCCACAACGATCTTCCAATCATAGTCATAGCTCCTCTCCAGCAAATAGCTTATCATGGTTGACGATGATAAGCCTGCCCCAATAATCAGTATATGCTTCATAATTATTTTTAATTAATGCCGCAAAAGTATATAAATTGACACAACAGCCAACGGAAAAGCAAAAAAAATGCCCGTAAAAAACGGGCATCAAAATTTATAGATTAAGTTTCTTAAGAATTTTAGGTGGAATACCTTTCTTATTCATCAAAATGTCGGTTGTTTTCAACATGATAAAAGCTTTAGACACATATAAATACCCATCATACTTTCCGCCTACATCCCAACTGTTTTTAACTTTGTAAAATTCGTTACCCGTTTGATCGTCTGCAATACCAGTTAATAACATTCCATGATCATCGGTTGTAAGATAAACATCAAAATCATGCTGACGACGCTCCTGGGTAATTACAGCCTCTTTTACAGGATCTTCAAAAGAATACAACTGTGCCTGTTTTTCACGGGTAGTTAGTTTTTCCCATTTTTCGCGTTCAGTACCGCTCAAATCTTCTTTACTTTCGTCTGGGATAATAGCCACGCCATTGGTCCAACTAAAGCCTTTATCAGAAACATCGGCTGCCCAAGCAACAGTATATCCGTTGTTAATAGAATAACTAATAACTTCCATAAGCTCATTTATCGGGATATTATAGCACATATCGCTACTCCAATTGTCAGGAACTTCGAGAATAAACTCTTCATAAAATGGATGGTGTGTGAATGATGAAAACTCAATATAATCATCAAAATTGAACCCTAACATATCAGCAAAACTTTTTGGTGTATAATCTTTACCCTCATATTTGAAATTTTTAGGTTCGGGTCCAAGATATGAATCAAGAATACCAATAAAGCCATTAAGCCATGCGGTAGTTAGCTCTTTCCCCTCATCTGTTATAACAGCATCAAGATAGGCTTTCAAAACAGCATCCATTTCGGCATGGTTGAATTTATCGGTGCCATAATTTAATCCTGGATAAGCTTCTTCAGGAACAATCCCATATTTCTCCATCACATTGGTAACATCGTGGAAAGCTCCGCCACCTCCAAAATTAAGTGATCCATGAAAACGCACATAGCGTTCTGCTTTGTCTATATATGAATGACGGATAATGAAGGCTTCAGACAAATCAAACTCACCTTTACCCATGCGAATAAGTTCTGCTTCGTAAAATCCTAAAGCAGAAAAACTCCAGCAAGTTCCAGAACGATACTGGTTTTTCACCGAAGTGACTTTAATATCTTTTTTCGTGTCAAATTTGTAGCCATCTTGTGCTGTAAGACCAAGCACAAGGAGAAAACTCAGAAGAAATGTAAATAGTTGTTTTTTCATTGGAGTTGATTTTTATGGAAAACAAAAATAAGATAAAATATGAATGATGCAAATTTCAAAGCCTAAAATAATGCATGAACACATTTATTATATACCATCAAGTAAATTTTGTCTATAAAAAAATGCCCGGAAGGAGGTTCCGGGCACATTACCCACCATGAGAGTTCCCAATTAATTAGCAGATTTATGGAACATTGGGAAAACTTATTTAATTAACGAGAAGCTATTTTATTTTATTGTCTCATTAATAATTTTAATTCTGTTCTTCTATTAAGTTGGCGGCCTTCATCATTAGAATTGGTTGCAATAGGACGATCGTAGCTGTAATATTCAAACTCCATTCGGCCTGCGTCTATTCCATTCTCTATGAGATAATTATATACGGTTTCAGAACGCAATTTAGACAACTCAAAATTATATTCCCAGCTTCCAACAATATCTGTATTCCCTGTAATGAGTAAATGAGTTTCAGGATACGTATTCATAACACGAGTTACAAAATCAAGATCCTCAATTGATTTGCTTCTAAGATCGAATTTATCAAAATCGAAAAAGACATATGGAATAGAAATTTCTTCAGGATTCATCATGTTTAGAACAGTTGTATGATAAATTTCCTCAGGACTCAACTCGGAATTTTCAACTTTGAGTTCTTCACGTACCTCATTATATCCATCACTTCTAGCTGTAATATAGTAGAGTTTTCCAGCCTCCAAATTTACAGAATACATTGGCGTTCCTAAACCCAAGTCATTATATTCAGCAATTTCATTCCCCTGATCATCAGTAATTCGAATATCTGCATAGTCGATAGGATTTTTGGTAAACTCATCGATAACCATACCTTTCATAACAATCATTGTTCGCTCAGGCACTAGATTAAGACTGTATATATCCTGACTTCCTGCACCATCCACCCTTTCGGAGGAGAAATATGCCAATTCACTGTTTCCAGTGAAAGTAAAAAACACATCGTCGTCTGTAGTATTGAGCGGGTAACCCATATTTACAGGACGCGACCATTCTCCGTTATCATAATCACTACGAAAAACATCATAGCCACCCATACTACGGGTATTATTAGAACTAAAATAAAGGACATTATTATCTTCGCTAAGCGAAACACCTTCCTCATCATATAATGAATTCACGGTCGGGCCCAAATTAATCGCTTTACCCCAAGAACCGTCCAATTTCATTTTTGCCATATAAATGTCAAGTCCACCATATCCACCAGGTCGATTGCTGGTAAAGTATATGGTTTTACCATCACTACTAATGCAAGCCGACGACTCTTTATATTTCGTATTTAGACTTTCGAGAGGAATAAGTTGCGACCATTTTGAGTCAACACCTTTTAATGAGTAGAATAAATCGCCACCATTAGTGCCACGATACACAAGGAGCATTTGACCATCGGATGATAAGCCCACGGTTGCATCATGAGTTTCGGAGTTAAAATCTATGCCACTCCGATCACGAAACTCCCAATTGCCATTCACTTTTTCGGCCCAATAGATATCCTCATTATACTTAAAATCGTTTACATCACGTTCGCCACCAGTTGTGCCAGGGCGACGAGAAGTATAGAACATTGTATTGCCATCAGATGAAATTACCGGACAATAATCAGGATAAATGCTATTAACCTGAAAGCCAGCGTTTTTGACATTACAGTCAATTTCATCGTTCATTAGAACAATACCACTACGTGCTTGCTTAATACGCAATTCAACATCATTTCTTTCCTGATCGTATTTTCTTCCTTTCAATTTTTGCAAATAGCTATTATAGCTTAAAATAGCATTCTCAAAATCGTAATTAATATGGTAGGCTAAACCCAGCATATATTGCAAATTGAATGAAACATCGGGGTCGAGTGCTTGAGCCTCTTCCAGATAAAACTGAGCATCTTGTTTATTATAAGTCATCAAAATTGATGTTCCTATTTTATAATTCAGCATAGCATTATTGGGGTTTACCTCATACGCATGCATGTAATGAAACATAGCATCGACATAATACCAGTTACCTTGCTGAAAGAAATTATCGCCAAGTTCTATCTCGTCCAAAGCATATGAAAGTGCTTTTAGATTGTTTTTGAAATTACTACGAGTAAATTCTACATTTTCGCGCTGAGATTTACTTTTATCAGGCTCCTCTGCATTTAATAGAAATGAAGGAAGCATAAGCAATAAAAGAAAAAGAAGAATATTTTTTGTTTTCATGGTGTTTATTTTTAATACTATAAATTTAACACCTCTAAGTGCGGAAAATACATTAATTTTGTTAAGGCATTGTTATTGTTTTACGATGTTTTACATACAATACCCCCTTTTTGTTAGACAAAAGACGATATTTACAAAACATTAAGATAAGAGCTTTTTTAAGAGTTCTGAAAAAATTGTAGAAAATGAAGTTTGCAGACGTACCCGGAAACAGAAAATCCATTTCAAAACTTATTCGTTCAGTAGAAGAAGGGCGCATTGCCCATTCACAACTTTTTTCTGGTCCGGAAGGAAGTGGCAGTATAATATTGGCACTTGCTTATGCCAGTTTTCTAAACTGCATTAATAAACAAAAAAATGAGGGCAACGAAGATATCCCGATAGATAGCTGTGGTGAATGTCCCTCTTGTCGAAAGATAGACAAACTGGAGCATCCCGACTTGCACTTTTTATTTCCTGTAGTAAAAGTCGAAAAAAAGGAATTAAGCCGTGATTTTTTTACTGAATGGAGAGAATATATCATTAAAAAAAACGGGATTGTCAGTTTGAACTCGTGGTACAACCATATACAGGTTGAGAATAAACAAGGAATTATAAGTGTAAAAGACATCAGTGATATTATAAGCAGGCTGAATTACAAAAACTATGAAGCTGCCGTAAAGGTGATCATTATATGGCTGGCAGAAAAGATTCAATATGCTGCTGCCCCAAAAATACTGAAAACGCTTGAAGAACCAGCAGATAACACTGTTTTTATACTGGTTAGTGAAAACCAGAATCAGATTTTACCCACTATTTTATCCAGAGTTCAGATTACGAAGACACAAAGACCCAATATACAAGAGGCCTTTAGCTATTTATCAGATCGTCATAAAGATCAAGAAGAGCAGATGCTATACGATGCCATTTATTATAGTGAAGGCAATGTGAGTAAAGCACTTGAATATCTAAGCGACAAGGAAGATATTCTTTATTTTGGCGAATTATTTATTCGTTGGATGCGCACTTGCTTTGCCATGGTTGCAACAGATATATTTGATTTTTCAGATGAATTTCAAAAACTTGGCAGGGAAAAACAGAAATACTTTTTTCAATTCAGTGCAGAGCGTTTTTCGAAGAGTTTCCATATTGACAGCCAAATAGGAAATATCCATTTTTACAACCAAAACGACAAAGTTTTTTTCGAAAAATTCTCAAGCTATATTCAGGCAGAGAAATTCCCAATTTTACATGAGAAGCTCAATGAAGCATCGTTTCATATAGAGCGAAACGGCAATCCAAAAATCATTATTTCTGATTTGAGTTTTGATATTGGCCGTATTCTCAGAAAACAGCAATAAAAGTTTTTCAAGTATTACTGTTTATACAATAATATTATAGAAATTGCATTGCAACGCATAAGTTTATTATTTTTGCATTCTGATGAATAATAGCGACTCTAAAATAAAAGACAATTATTTAGCTCACGGTCTTTGCATCAATTGCAAAGAAGAAAGTGGCGAATATACATATTGCAGTAGTGGAACAAAGCTCACGGTATACGACGAGTTCAAGGACATTATGCCTCCGGGCACGATAGATCAATACGACTGCGTTGAAGTTCGGTTTAAGAATAATCACAAGGATTTCTATAAAATATGCGGAAATCTTATTCTTTCTCCTGGCGATATTGTAGCCGTTGAAGCTGTTCCAGGGCATGATGTTGGAATTGTTTCATTATGTGGCCCATCGGTATTTAGACAAATGAAACGCAAAAATGCCGATCCAAAAAATCCTGATATTCGAAAAATATACCGTAAAGCAAAGCCAACCGATATTGAAAAGTGGTATGCTTCGATTGAAAGAGAAATACACACCTTGAAAAGAACCAGAGACATTATTGAAGAGCTAAAGCTAAACATGAAGCTCAATGATGTTGAATATCAGGGAGATGGGACAAAAGCCATCTTCTATTACACCGCAGAAGACAGAGTAGATTTTCGCATCTTGATAAAGATGCTCGCCGATGAATTCAGAATACGCATTGAAATGCGTCAAATTGGAGCACGTCAGGAATCAGCGAAACTAGGGGGAATTGGCAGTTGCGGAAGAGAATTATGTTGCAGCACATATATTCATCATTTTCAGTCTGTTTCTACAAACACTGCTAGGGTGCAACAACTCTCTCTAAACCCTCAGAAGCTTGCAGGACAATGTGGTAAACTAAAATGCTGCTTAAACTATGAGCTTCCAATTTACAATGAGATACTGAAATTATTTCCAGATTCACATATTCCTTTGAAAACCAAAAAAGGAAAAGCTTATCATCACAAAAGTGATATTTTCAAGGAATTGATGTGGTATAGTTATGAAAATGATGCAGGAAGCCTTATGGCTATTCCTATTGAAAACGTAAAAAAAGTTTTACAACTCAATAAAAAAGGAAATTTCCCTGAGAATCTCGAAGATTTCGCCATCAGTCAGGAAAATAAATTTGACGATGATACCGTTTCAGCTAAAGAAGACATCTCAAAACTTGCTGATTAATAGCATGAAAATGAAAAATATCATATTACTGTCTTTACTCGTTCTTTGTTTCACATCTTGCGACAATGACGTGTATAATAAGATGAAGGAAATTCCCGATGCAAACTGGGATATGAATGAGACTTATAAATTTGATGTTGACATTCAAGACACTGCAGATTTTTACGATTTCTATATTCTACTTCGCCACAACACAGATTATTTGTATAGCAATGCATATTTTTTTATCACAACTACAATGCCCGGAGATTCCTTGAGTGTTGATACAGTAGAATTTATTCTGGCTACCCCTGAAGGACAATGGATAGGAAATGGAAGCAGTTTTATTCGTTCGCACGAAATTATGATCAGCAAGAATTTTATGTTCCCCAACGCGGGACTCTATACTTTTGAATTTAAGCAAGCTATGCGAGACTCAGTGCTGCATGGCATTACAGATATTGGCATCCGTATTTGTAAAAGCAAAATGGACTAAGCATGAAAAAAGAAAAAACCGAAAATAAGAGTAAAAGCAAGGACAATAAGGACAAAAAACCTAATCCTTATCGCAAGTATATCAAGCGCATGTGGATCACATTTGGTATTAGTATGCTCTTACTCTATGTGTTTTTCATCTCAATATCTTTTGGATTATTGGGCCCTCTCCCCTCTTTTGAGGAGTTGGAAAATCCAAAAAATAATTTGGCCAGCGAAATCTATACTAGCGACCAACAGATTCTTGGTAAATTTTATGTAGAAAATCGCTCCAATATTGAATATCAGCAATTATCGCCATTTCTGGTTGATGCTCTGGTTGCTACAGAAGACATTCGATTTTACAAACACTCTGGTGTAGATGCCCGAGGTATTGCCCGCGTAATGGTAAAAACGATTGTTGGTGGAGATCAAAGCTCGGGAGGTGGTAGTACCATCACACAACAATTGGCGAAAAACCTTTTTCCGAGAAAAGAAAATGCCAGTCTTTTAGACATGGTAGCTATAAAACTCAAAGAATGGGTTACCGCTATTCGACTGGAGCGCAATTATACTAAGGAAGAAATTATTGCCATGTATTTCAATAAAATGGATTTTGGAAACCAGTCTTTTGGAATTAAATCTGCTGCCAAAACCTATTTTGATAAAACACCAGACTCATTAAACTTACAAGAGTCTGCCATGCTTGTTGGCATGCTTAAAGCACCCTCTGCATATAATCCTATTCGCAACCCCAACGATGCTAAAGGACGGCGGGAAGTGGTATTAAGCCAAATGGTAAAATACGGATATCTTACAGTAGAAGAATTTGGCGCGGTTAAAGATACTCCACTAAGTACCAATCGTTTTCAAATTCAGGATCACAATTTTGGCATGGCTACATATTTTCGTGAGAATCTTAGGATGATGATGAACAAGGAGGAGCCAGATGAAGATGATTTCTCTGATGCTTACGAATATAGCCTTGCTTTAGAGCAGTGGGAAGGAAACCCATTATATGGCTGGTGCAATAAAAACACGAAACCAGACGGAAGCAAATACAATTTATATACCGACGGATTAAAAATATATACCACCATCGATAGTCGTATGCAGACTTATGCTGAATGGGCGGTTACCGAACATTTAAGCAAAACCTTACAACCACAGTTTGAAAACGAAGTAAAAAGAGCGCGTTACGCACCTTATACTTCTGTGTACAGAGAAGATGAATATCTTCACCTGCTTGAAATTTCCAAACGCAGAACTGTACGATATCAAGAAATGAAGCGACAAGGTTTTTCAGAAAAAGAAATTGATTTGGCATTCAACACGCCTGTAAATATGCGTGTTTTTAGCTGGCAAGGTGAATTCGACACGATAATGACTCCTATGGACTCCATTAAATATTATAAATGGTTCCTTCAAGCTGGGTTTATGGCTGTTGACCCTCAAACCGGCTATGTAAAAGCTTATGTAGGAGGTATTAATTATAAGCATTTCAAATACGATCATGTAACTGCTGCACGCCGCCAAGTTGGATCTACTTTTAAGCCTTTTGTTTATGCTGTTGCACTTAGCGATGGTCAGTTTTCTCCTTGTTCAAAAATTCCAATGGTACCAGTTACTATAGAATTACCAAACGGAAAATCATGGACGCCACGAAACTCTGGCAAAGTAGAAGAAGGGAAAATGGTTACACTCAGATATGCGTTGGCAGGTTCTATAAACTGGGCATCTGCCTACTTAATTAAACGTCACTCACCAGAAGCTGTAATACGACTTGCCAGAAAAATGGGCGTAAAAAGTCCTATTCCTGCAGTATATGCCATTGCACTTGGCGTTGCAGAACTAACTGTTTATGAAATGGTTGGAGCACAAACCACTTATCCTAACAAAGGCATTTACACCGAGCCCATTTTTGTAACGCGTATTGAAGACAAAAACGGCAATATTCTTTCAGAATTTGTTCCAAGGCGTAGTGAAGCTATGAGCGAAGAAACAGCTTATCTAATGATTGAGCTGATGAAAGGAGTTGTTGATTATGGAACCAGTGCCAGAATACGTTCAACTTATGGAATAAAATTTCCGATTGCAGGTAAAACAGGTACATCTGATGACAACAGTGATGGTTGGTTTATGGGTATTACTCCTGAATTGGTAGCTGGCTGTTGGGTTGGCGGAGAAGATATGCAGATTCACTTTATCAATACCGCATACGGACAGGGAGCAAACATGGCTCTTCCTATCTGGGCGTTATTTATGCAAAAAGTATATGCCGACAAAAGCATTAATCTTTCTACTAAGGATTTTGAGAAGCCGAACAAACCATTATCTGTTGAAATAGACTGTGGCAAATATGCACGCCAACATCCTGAAGAGAACAATAATAGCGACAATAACGGTTGGCAATAAAAAAAAAGGGTTGCATCTTTTAGATACAACCCTGAAATTATGTTGAAAGAAATTATCTAAGTATTACAAACTGTTTTTGTAATACATCAAGGGTCCCTTCAATAGTGAGATAATATATTCCATTTGGCAGATCAGACACATTTACACCATTTTCATAAGTGTATTGGGTCTTCACTACTTCACCAACTGAATTAAATACTCTTACTACCCTCACATTAATATCATTGCTAAGATTCACCTGAATAATATCATTTGCCGGTATCGGGTAGATTGACAATTCAATTTGTGATTCTTCCACTCCCATTGCATCGTGAATGTAAATATAACTCATGTAAGTTACAGTATTCTTTGCACTATCGCAAGTAATGCTAAGCACTACAACCTGTGAACCATAATTTGCGAAAGTATAATCTACCCATATGGTCGCTGTTTGGCCTGCACCTGTGAATATCCATTCAACACTAACAATATTTCCACTTGTAATAACCTGTCCAATGAAAAAACTATCTGGAATAAAATTCAAGCAAGAATCAATTGCAGGAACCAATAATGTATCAATTATTGGATTCAATGAATCATAAGGCTCAAGCACAGTTGCGGTTGCAGTATATGGTGGGCAAAGCGAATCTGAATCATCTACAACGACTGTATATACGCCACTTGTAAGACCATAAATATCTTCTGTAGTAGCTCCATTGCTCCAATTAAAGGCATAAGGTGGTGTACCTCCATAAACAGTTATATCAATTGCGCCATCATTTCCATTAACTGTAGTAACATGATAGACATCTGCATCAATGTAGTAAATACACTGACTTGAATCAAAATAATCGACCCAATGTGTATAAGTATCTGAGCATCCTGAATCGGTAAGAATCTGCAATGTTACCTGATATGAGTTTTGAGCAGGAAAAGTAACCGATGGGTCTGGCTGTGTACTGGCGCCAGGAGTTCCACCAGTAAAGGTCCAATCCCAAGAAATAACACTCTGACTTCCGCTTGCAGTACTTTGATCGTAAAAATCAAAAACGCCACCACCTTGATAAATATAATTGAAGTTAGCATTACAGCTAGCCGGCATATTACCTATATAAATGGAATCGCAAAAAGTGCTGGTACATAATGTTGAAGTTTCAATTGTCAAACAAATCACGTACATACCACTAGGCAAATTAGACAGCAATTCAGTAGGATTTTGAGTATTGTAAGTATAACTAACCCCCATTCCACTAAGTGTCCAACTCCATGATGTTACATTAATCATTGTTGAATCTGTATTATACGACTGATCGTACATACTAATTAATATTGAATCTTGACTGGTGGAAAACCAGGCTTGACATTGCGGTTTTGCTATGAAAGCAATCCCGACGAGCATGATGGAAATAATTAATCGTTTCATATTTTTGTTTTTTTGTTTACGCTTTAAGAACACAGTAAAACTTCGTTGGTTGCCTGAAATACTAAAAATAAATTCTGATTCCACCGCTTAATCCAGTTGAAAAATCACTACTCAAACCGCTTTCAGAGCCAGAAGTGCTTTGCATAAGTTTTTTTCTGAAATACGGTTGAATTTGGATCGACATCCGTTCATGAATAAAATATTCGTAGCTTACATTCATCAAAAATGAGAATTCAAGTGAATTGGTTTGAGAACTAATTTCAGTAAATGGCTGCGAATTTTGCAATCCACTATATACTTTCCCTTCAGACTTTAAGACAAAGGCAGTTCCAATCCCGGCACTTATTGCCAAAGAATGATTACCCAAATTGAATTTTTTACCAAACATTATTGGAATTTCAAATAAAGTAGTTTTTCTCTGCCATTGAGCTTCCGCAAGCGTATCATAACCCGTTTGTATAACGGTATCAAACACCTGCACCAAGTTTGAATCTAGTTCAACAACCCAAGCAGAATCTACGACATGAACTACAGAATCTGACACATATATGTAGTACCAGTAGGCATTGGTATCAATATCATAGTATTGTTGCGTCAAATTGTATGTTTCGGCAAGATGTTCATTAAATAATAGCGGGTCTTCATTAAAAACATCTTTTGAAGAATACATTCTCATTCCAGTAGATAAAAAGAAATGCTGGAACTCCATGCGGAATGAAATCTCAGGCATAAGAATATTTGAGAACAAAGGCTTTCTATTAAAGTCAAATTCAGTCTCAAAAGTTCCTAAAGGAGAGCTATATCCTGTTCCAATTGAAACTCCAAGCGAATACTGAGGTGCAAATGGGGTTTTACTATATACTTTTGTTTTTGAAAGCAATTCTTCAGCATGCAAATAATTAATATTTTTGAATAGTATTGGCATTTTCAAAGGATCGGCAATTGTTGGTGCTTCTACACCAACATCACTACTTAAATTTTCAGCTCTCTTCGAGAAATTTACATCACTTAGATTTTCTTTGCCATTATTATTTGTAGCATTATTAGACGTTATAGGATTATTAATTGATGCCTGGATTGATTCATCACTCGAATTATCTGACACACTTGCTTGATCTGAGTTTCTAGTATTAGTATATTGCTGAACAGGATTTGTTTGATTATTATTTTCTAAATAGGCAATTATGTTTTCATCGTCAGATTGTGTTTTTTGAGGAGTATCTAAAGAGGAGTAATTTTTTGAAACTTCTTTATTATTTGCTTCAGTTGTATTATGTAGTCCATCTTGAAGAAGAAAATATCTGCCGGCAAACAGAATAACCATAGTAGCCACAGCCACATACCAATAAGAGCGAACAAAAGATCCTAATCCAAGTGAAAAAATGCTATACCATGCCACCCGTTTACGAATCTTTTTGAAAAACATATCAGGAGCCTCAAACTGAAGTTGGTCCAATTTATCCTTGCTTACCTGATCGACTATATTGTTTTTGCCTTCATTTTTCATAGTCATACAATTTTACGTACATACAACTGCTTTTCCAGTTTATACTGAATAGCTGCAATTATTTTCTTACGAGCCTTATGTAGCTGCGTTTTAGATGTATTGACAGATACACCCAACATTTTAGCAATTTCGTCATGCGAACAAGATTCCATTGCATATAAATTAAACACCATTCTGTAACCATCTGGAAGTTTCTGAACAATTTCCAAAATCTCTTCCGCACTGATCATTTCATACAGGTCATCAAAAAAAGCAGGGTCCTGTTCATCACTAATAAATTCCAATGAAAAATCCGAATCAGCAGTAAAACTTGCCTTTTTCTTTTCTCTAATGAAGTTAATTGCTGTATTAATCATGATTCTTTTCATCCATTTCTGAAGCGAAAACTCTGATTGATTTCTAAACGTAGAAATGTTTTTAAAAATCTTAATAAAAGCTTCCTGAAAAACATCTTCAGCATCGGCATATGCAGACAGATAGCGATTGCAGACACCAAGCAGCATGCCTCCGTATTTATTATACAGAGCTTCCTGGTATTTGCGCTTTCCTTTACGACAACCGGCTATAATTTCTTCGTCAGTCAAATCTCTCAATTCTGTATATTAGAACACAAGGATATCTATAAGGTTGCCTGTAAAAAAAAGACCCGCTAAAATTTAACAGGTCTTTTCAAGAAAATATTTTTATTTATTGAAATAAATACGAATTTCGCGTGATGATGTCTTTCGATATATTTTTAACAATAGTAGCTGCATCGAAAACCATCATTAAATCATTTGGAAATCCTTGTGGTGGATTATTCAGTTTCTTTCTTGTTTCCGGTTTCAACACACTTTCATCACCATCGGCAAATGCATAAACATAATCGAAAAATGTTTCTGCAGTAATTGGATCAGACTTCAGAAGCATACTCGACCAATCGAAAATATCCAGTGTACCACTCACAATAGCCTGTTTGTGCATTTGAATTTCACGAACATTACAAGTAATGGTCTCCATATGTGGAACCTTAATATCGTTACCAAGGCTATCCTTCATTACATTACCATTACTGTCAAGCACATAATCATAACCATCCTGTACTTCTTTTGATTCTGAGTAGTAAATTTCCTTCACACTTTCTGGAGAAACATCAACCTGTCGAATGCTCAGTTTTGCATAGTAATGATACGTAATATTGGTATCATAGCTGGTATAGTATCTCACAAAAAGCTGCTCGATATCGGTGAGATAAATTTTAAGCACTTCATCGACAAAGCCTTCCGGCAGAATTTTTCCTGAACTATTTTTCACTTCAAACAAAATATTTGCAGTTCCCATTTGCTGAGCAATTTGAAGTTGGCGGGGCACATCTTTATAATTGGTAAAAAAACGTTTTGAGTTCATGAACATATCATACGCTTGTCTGGCTGATTGTCGATCACCGTTTTTCAGCAAGCTTAATCCTTTTTGATAATAGTACTCAGCTGCATTTTGCTGTGCATTAACAGTTTCCTGTGTATAGTCAACAAATACATAGCCAATTGAACTTAGCACAGACTGAGGTAAGGCTTTCACCCGATCTTGGCGACCCTTCATGCGCATATAAGTCTGGAAAATCTCATCCCAAATATCTGGCTGCCCTGTAGTTTTTAGGTAAGTAATTCTTTCTTTATCCTGCTGATTCGCCATTTGAAAAGCACGACGAAGAATATCAATTTCTTTAATTTTTGTCGGGTTACGCATAAGCTTCTTTACCGACTTCATGATCGCCATATCGTATTGCTGACGTTCAAGGTACTTCTTAGAGCTGGTGCAGGAACCAAGCGCTATTGAAGCAACAAACATAATGAGTATAAAACGTTTCATAAGGCAGTTTTAGGATTTATAGTTCAAGAACTTTGCCACAATATTAAGAATTAATTTCCACACTTCAATTTGTCAGTGAATTTTTTTGTGTGTACCTTCGAAGCCTCAAAATAGCGTGTTATGTGGACTGTACTCATTAAGTACATATTAAGAAATCGGAACCTAAACCTGACCATAATTGGGGTAATCACTGCATTTATGGCATTTATGGCATTGAAAGTACAAATGTCGTACGAATATGCACAAATGCTACCTGAGTCAGATAGTGTAAATGTTGAATATCAAAATTTCAAGTCTGTATTTGGTGAAGAAGGCTCTGTTTTCTTTGTTGGTTACGACGACACTTTAGTCAAGAATTATAAAACATTTACCGAGTGGAATAAAATTATTGAGCAAGTTCAGAATATTGAAGGAGTGAGTGGTGTATTTCATATTGGCAATTGTTTCAATTTGGAAAAAGATACTGCTGCAAAAAAGCTAATAACAGCACCTGTTTTCAAAGAAATTGTTACTAGTCAAGCTCAATTAGACAGTTTACTTTCTGTAGCATATTCACTTCCGTTTTACGATGGGTTTCTCTTCAATAAAGAATCTGGAATTGGTGTTTTAATGATATGGATTCAGAACGATTTTCTAAATACCAGCAACCGAACTGAGCTCATAAAATCGATCAAAGATCCTATTGAAAATTTTGGTCAATCTAAAGGAGTAGAAATGCACTATTCCGGAATGCCGTATATTCGAACGGTCATTTCCGAAATGATTCAACGTGAATTGATCAGCTTCATGTTTCTTGCTATTGCAGTTGCAGCGATAATACTATTATTCTTTTTCCGATCTCTCAAAGCACTTGCATTTTCGCTTCTTGTGGTAGTTATTGGTGTAATTTGGACTTTAGGAACACTTGCGATATTCGGGTATGAAATCACTATTCTTTCTGGCATTATTCCGCCTATTTTGATTATTATTGGAATTGAAAACTGTATTTATCTTATCACAAAATATCACACCGAATATATTTCACATGGAAATCAGGCGAAAGCGCTAGCCAGAGTTGTACAGAAAGTTGGCTATGCCACTTTACTTACCAATGTTACCACTGCGGTTGGATTTGGTTCGTTTATGATTACCGGAAATGCCATATTGGTTGAATTTGGTATTGTTGCTTCCATCAACATCATTTTGATGTTTGTATTCACTCTGATTCTTATTCCAACATTATACAGTTTTTATGCACCACCTTCTGCACGCCACACTAAGCACCTCACATTCAACTGGATGAAAAGGGCAGCAAGCGGCATTGTTGGTATTATTCAATATCATCGACCAAAGGCATTGATTGCTGTTATCATTTTAATTTTAATGAGTGGATATGGAATTTACAGGCTGGAAAACAAAGGCAGCATGGTAGATGATATTCCTGTAAAAAACAAAATGTACAAGGACCTAAAATTCTTCGAAGAGAATCTTAGCGGCGTTTTACCTGTTGAAATAACCATTGACACAAAGAAAAACAAAGGACTTTTTTCCATTAATACACTTAATAGGATTAATACTTTTCAGGAAAAATTACTTCAATATCCTGACATCTCAAAACCACTTTCGATTGTAGAGGTTGTTAAATTCTCGAAGCAGGCATTTTATGGTGGACGACCTGAAATGTACTCCATGCCCAATCAGAATGAAAAGAACTTCATATTATCATATTTACCTGATGTAGAATCTGGCGACAATAAATCTCAAATATTAAACTCTTTTGTGGATACAAATTTTCAGATTGCCCGAATTAGTTTACGAATCAAAAACCTATATACTCCTGAAATAGCTGAATTAAAATCTCAGCTTAGAGTTGACCTTGATTCAATTTTTCCAACAGATCGATTCACTACACATATTACCGGTTCTACCATTGTTTTTCAGAAAGGAAGTGAATATCTTGTTCGCAATTTAATTTATAGCTTACTTTTGGCTATTGGCATTATCTCTATACTTATGTTCCTAATGTTTAACAGCATACAAATGGTCATGATTAGTATGATAAGCAACCTCTTGCCTCTAATCGCAACTGCCGGCATGATGGGTCTTTTGGGCATAGATCTAAAACCCTCAACCATAATCATTTACAGCATTTCTCTGGGCATTGCCGTAGATGCGGCCATACACCTATTATCGAGATACAGACAACAACTTCGTATTACCAATTGGAATGTAAAAGAATCGATATTAAATGCTGTTTCAGACACCGCAAATGGAATGATATATTCTGGGGTTGTATTGGTATTTGGTTTTGCTGTATTTATTCTTAGTGGTTTCGGCGGAACACAATCTTTAGGTTATCTCATTGGGTTCACATTGTTTGTAGCAATGTTTGCTAATTTAATTATACTCCCTTCACTGGTATTGTATTTTGACAAGAGAGCCACTACCAAATCTTTTGGCAAACCTGTGTTTGATATCCTCGATGAAGAAGAGGAAGAAGACAAATAAAATCACTATTTTTGTTTTACTAATACTGAACTTATGAAAGGAATTATACTAGCAGGAGGTTCCGGTACTCGATTATACCCAATAACTATTGCAATGAGCAAACAGCTCATGCCTATTTATGATAAGCCCATGATTTACTACCCACTTTCAGTTCTCCTCATGGCTGGAATTCGGGACATTTTAATCATTTCAACACCACAAGATCTTCCAAAATTTGAAGACCTATTGGGCGATGGCAAACGCATTGGTTGCAAATTCAGCTATGTTGAGCAAAAAGTACCAAATGGTCTGGCACAGGCATTCGTTTTAGGTGAAAAATTTATTGGAAATGACAAGGTGGCTTTGGTATTGGGCGACAATATTTTTTATGCAAACGGATTACAGAATTTATTACAGGAAAACAACGATCCAGATGGAGGTGTAGTGTTTGCATATCATGTAAGCGACCCCGAGCGCTATGGTGTTGTAGAGTTTGATAAAAACATGAAAGCTCTTTCCATTGAGGAAAAACCAGAAAAACCAAAGTCAAATTACGCAGTCCCAGGATTATATTTCTACGATAATTCGGTTGTTGAAGTGGCAAAAAATATTAAACCCAGCGCCAGGGGCGAATACGAAATAACTGATGTCAATAAACATTATCTTGAAGCCGGGAAGCTGAAAGTAGGTGTTTTAAATCGCGGTACAGCATGGCTCGATACTGGCACATTCAACTCATTGCTACAAGCCAGTCAATTTGTTGAAGTCATTGAAAGCCGCCAAGGATTAAAAATTGGTTGCATAGAAGAGATTGCTTACCGTCAAGGATTTATTAATAAAGAAGAACTGAAGAAAGTTGCCGAACCTCTTATAAAAAGCGGATACGGTGAATATTTACTCTCCCTAATCAAATAGCATATGATTAATATTTTGCTCACCGGCGGCGCCGGATTTATTGGCAGCAGCATGGCGGAAAGACTGCTTGAAAATCCGGATATATATCTGGTTATTGTTGACGATTTATCTACTGGAGACTTGAACAAGCTTCCGGAAAAATACCAAGACAGGTATAAGTTTATCAAATGCAATGTGAATGATTATCGCGATATTTCAGAAGTATTTTTCAGTTTTCATTTCGACTATGTTTTCCATTATGCTGCTATGGTTGGTGTTCAAAGAACACTTAAAAACCCGGTAATGGTTTTACACGATTTGCATAGTATTGAGAATATTTTAAATCTTGCAAAAAACTCAAATATAAAGAGAGTCTTTTTTAGCAGCAGCTCCGAAGTGTATGGTGAACCGGTTGAGTTTCCACAAAACGAAAAAACCACGCCCCTTAATTCAAAACTACCTTACGCTATTGTAAAAAATGCATCTGAAGCCTTTTTGAAATCATATTATCAGGAATTTGGGCTCAATTATACGATATTCCGCTTCTTCAATACATATGGACCTAAGCAAAGTAAAGACTTTGTAATTAGTCGGTTTATCAACATGGCGATGAATAATCGAAACCTTACTATTTACGGTGATGGAAGCCAAACCCGAACTTTCTGTTATGTTGATGACAATGTAGAAGCCTGCTATAATTGTTTCGAAAACCACCTTAACGATAAAAATTCCGAGAACGAAGTTTATAATATAGGTAATGACAATGAAACAGCCGTTATAGACCTCGCAAAACTAATTATTAAAATTACAGATTCAAAATCAGAGCTAAAACATTTGCCTGCATTGAAAGATGGTGATATGAAAAGGCGCTTGCCCGATATCAGCAAAATGAAACAAGTTTTGCAACGCCCATTATTACCTCTTGAGGATGGCATTCAGAATATTCTCAATAACAGTAAATATATCTTATAAATGGAAATCATTAAGAAATATCAGGATATTTTTTGCAGTGAATTCAGAAGTCTGAAATTCCTCAAAAATCCTCCTGAGCTATATGAGCCAATCGATTATGCGTTATCAGCCGGAGGTAAACGTATTCGCCCCGTGCTTACAGTAATGATTTGCGATTTTTTTGGAAATAATTATCAGGATGCAATAAATCCTGCCATTGCTATAGAAATTTTTCACAATTTCACTTTGGTGCACGACGATATCATGGACGATGCCCCAATAAGACGTGGGAAACCTACTGTCTATAAAAAGTACAATAGCAATACTGCCATTCTTTCGGGCGACACCATGTTTGCCAAAGCTTATGAGTTTGTTACTTTCACCCGCGAAGATAAACTCCCGGCCGTTTTAAAGGTCTTTACCAAAACAGCTATGGAAGTTTGTGAAGGTCAGCAATACGACATGAATTTTGAGTCGGAGAAAGTAGTAAGTTTAGCTGAGTACCTTCTCATGATTCAGTTGAAAACTGCTGTATTAATGGGTGCCAGTCTTAAAATTGGTGCTATACTAGGAGGTGCAAGCGAAGAACAAGCCAATCTGATTTTCGAATTCGGAGAAGAAGTAGGTATGGTTTTTCAACTTCAGGATGATTTGCTCGATACTTTTGGTGATGAAACCACATTTGGAAAAAGAGTAGGTGGCGATATTCTCGATTGCAAAAAAACCTATCTCTATGTAAATGCCATGGAAAAGCTTCAAGGTGCAAAAAGAGATGAATTGTTAGAGGTTTATCATGATCTGAACATGGATCATCAGGTGAAAATTGCAAAAGTTCAGGAATTATTCCGCGAAGCCGGCGTGATTGACGATTGCAAAATTCTGATGCATAAGCACCATGTAAAAAGCATGGATGCATTGGATAAAATCAATCTAAAGCCTGAGTACAAACAGGTTTTAAGCGATTTTGCAGAGTCTTTGCTGGTGAGAGATTTTTAAAAGAGAATTATAAGCCTAGCCCTAGATTAGCAGATACTATTTCTTTTTCAATTCATTAGCTGCTGAACAACAGTAACTATTTATCTCTGTTTTGATAAAAAACACCTCTTTCTTCCTGTACCGTTTCAATCTTTTTATCTGCTTCTAAAACGTCAAGATATTTATTAATTTCATTGACATGCAACCCTAGTATTTTGGTTAAATCATCGAGAGTGCACGGTCTTCTTGCGATAGTTTCTATAATTGCTGTTTCAATATCACTTCTATATGATTTTATTTCTTTTCGTTCGGGCGAAGCGGCAATTATTATAACATTGTCTAATTCCCAAAACATGACTATGCGCTGCAATTCTTCCCGTGTTGCACCTCTTAATCCAGATACTGTTCCGGGCCTGTCCAAGGTATTTAATTGAATTGAATCTGGTTTAATTTCTAAAATAGCCTTTTTTAGCTCTTGCAGTTCATTGATACTATCATTATAATCGGGAAGGATAAATACTTCAAGCCAAATTTCGCCTGTAAACTCTTTTCTGAAATCAATTAATCCTTGTATGTATTTATCTATTTTTAAATCTTCAGCCGGGCAATTTATTCTTTTAAAAACACTTTCTGTTGCGGCATCTAAAGAAGGAAGTATAAGATTTGCATCTTTAATTGCTGTTCTTACATTTTTATCAAAAAGCATTGTCCCATTTGTTAAAACGGCAATTGGAATATTAGGCTTGTTTTTTTTAATAAACTGAAGAATTTCTCCTATATCACTATTTAACGTGGGTTCTCCTGAACCTGAAAAGGTGATATAATCGGGGTCTGGGTTATTTTTAAAATAATCTGATAATTCTTCCTTTATTATACTCGTCTTAATATATTCCCTTCGTTCAAGCGTAAGTTTTGTGGTTTTTCCTACTTCACAATAAACACAATCGAGAGAACAAACTTTTTTAGGAACTAAATCAACGCCTAAAGACATTCCAAGTCTTCGTGATGGTACTGGTCCAAAAATATGCTTATACATCGTTTACCCGATTAATTATATTCAATTCGTAATTCTTCGTTGGCCATGGTTGGGCTTATTATTTCTTTCCATTCTTCAGAAATCCAAGTACCCATTTCTTCATGCGTTAGTAAATACTTTTGCGGAATGGGATGAGTTCCTACAACAACACGCAATTTATATTTTTCCTCAATGAATTTCTTAAAATGAGAAATATAGGGACAAGGTGGATAACCAACAACGAAGCCTGTGGCAAGATGAATTACCTCGGCGCCATTTTTAATCATTTCTTCAGGAACATATTCAATATTTCCACCCGGACAGCCACCGCAAGTAGTGTAGCCCACAATTTCCAAAGGTTCATCTTTGCTATAAATATCAAAAGCTCCTTCTCTGTTTTGCATGGATCTGAAACATTTTCCTCCTCCACAAGTCTTGTATCTATCACAGATTATTATTCCAATTTTCATTTCATTAATCTCCTTCTTTTTTAATTAAAAACTAAATTCCCAATTTGTACTATTCTTGGATTTGAATCACGTTAAGATTGACTAGCAATATACAAAAAAACGCATATTATACACTGCCTTATCTTTGAATTATTAGTTTTTGTTTTCCAGACAATTCTTCTGAGATGATTTCAATTAAATACACACCGTTGCTAAGATTGCCGATATAAATTGGTTCTTGGCTTTGTTTTAGTATTTCTGTGTGAACCAAAATTCCCGCGACATCGAATATATTTACTGTCATGGCAATACTGTTCGTGCTGTTTGTATTGATCGTAATGAAATCAGCAGCAGGATTTGGGAAAACAGCAAACGATATCTCGGTTGTATTTTCATCTACACCAACTATACCATCTTCGGTTTTAAAGATTGCTCCTTTATATCCAACTGCATAACCTGTGTCTGCGCTAGGAAAAAATACAGAATATAAGGAACCACTTCCCGGAACTGTTGCTTCAATCCAAGAAATGCCAGCATCTGTAGTATTTAAGACAGTACCGCCACCGCTTACTGCCCAGCCTCTGTTTGCGTCAACAAAAAATACAGAATATAAATTGTGCCCAACACCTACTTGTTGTATTGTCCAGCTCACACCGGCATCTGTGGTTTTTAAGATCGTTCCATATCGAGCAGCAGCATAACCAGTGTTAGCGTCAGTGAAGTAAACTGAAAGCAGATCATAAATTGTATTGCTTGTCTGAATGGTCCAGTTGGCACCGCCATTCGTTGTTTTTAATATCTTGCCAAAATTTCCGACAGCGTACCCGTTATTCTCATCAGTAAAAAACACGGATCTCAGGTCGTTTGTAATACCACTTGTTTGTGGCACCCAGCTTGTTCCTCCGTCAATTGTTTTCAAGATTCTTCCATAATCACCAACAATGTAACCCGTGGTGGTTGTGGGGAAATATACCGAATACAATATCAATGAGGGATGATCTCTAAACAAGACCCAATTTGTTCCACCATCGGTGGTTTTAAAAATTACACCTGTTTCAAGCCAAGTACAATTGTCTCCGCCAACAGCGTAACCTGTATCGGTATTGACAAAATACACAGAATATAGATCGCATACCGGTGCCCATGGCCTGGTAGAACCTAACTCGACCCAATCTGCTCCGCCATTGACCGTTTTCAAACAAGTTGATCCATCGCCAACAGCATAACCTGTTTGGCCATCAGTGAAATAACATGAATTTAAACTTTCACTAGTTACAACATGTGTTTGAGAATTCCAGTTAACGCCTCCGTCAGTAGTTTTAAGAATACTACCCCCTCCCCCAACGGCCCAACCTGTATTGTTGTTTAAGAAATAAATAGATCTAATACCAAGCATTGATATACCCATTTGGGTGATCCAGTTTATTCCGCCATCTGTGGTTTTCCAGATTCTTCCATAGGCACTTTCCCCAGCATAACCTGTATCTGAGCTAGTAAAATAAACAGTGCTAAAAAGTTCTGTACATGCGCATGACTGAACCGTCCAGTTTGCGCCTCCATCAATTGTTTTTAGCAGGGTTCCACTCCCTCCAACAGCATATCCGGAGTTGAGATCAGAGAAATGAATTGATTCTAAGCCAGAAACAGTATCTATGGTTTGTGTTAACCAAGTAAGCCCGGCATCAATTGTTTTATACATTATTCCATAATAACTAGCCGTACTTAAACCAACAGCATAACCGGTATTACCATCTGTAAAAAAAACTTCATTAAAAAAATCTGTTGTATTGCTTGTCTGTACTATCCAGTTAATACCGCCATCTGTTGTTTTTAGTAATTTACCATTAATACCTACAACGTAACCAGTATCTGTAGAAGTAAAATACACAGAATTCAAATTATCTGTTGTATTAAGGCTGCTTGTTTGCAAGGTCCAGCTTGTTCCCCCATTAATGGTTTTTAAGATTTTACCCATACCCCCTACAGCATAGCCAGTATTAAGATCTGTGAAAAAGACAGAATTAAGATATGTAGTTATGCCGCTATTTTGTATGAACCAGGTATTACCACCATCGATTGTTTTCATAATGGTTCCTATGCTACCTACGGCATAACCCGTATTTGCATCAGCGAAATAAACAGCATTTAAATCATTACCCTGTGGTAGGGGGTGCTGTTTTACCCAAGTTGAGTTTTGTGCCTCAGCATAAGCGTTGATAATGAAAACCAAACTAAAAAAAAGAAATATTTTTTTCATCTTATTTTTTCAATGTTTAAAATGCTGACTCTGAACTTTGAATTCAGTAAGGTTTTCCAAATATAGGCATTTTTCTTGGTTGCTAATAATGCATTTTGTAGGCTTTCCCATAATTATTTACCTGAAAAATCATAGATGCTTTGGGTAAAACAAATCTGAATACCAACTGATTAAGCGATTTTGCTGAGTCTTTACTTGTGAGAGATTTTTAGAGAAGTTTCCCTGCTATGAAAGCCGTTGTCCAGGCTGCCTGAAAATTATACCCACCGGTAATTCCATCAATATCCATTACTTCACCGGCGAAATACAGATTTGGACAAACTTTGCTCTGCATGGTTTTAAAATCAATGCTGCTTAAACTTACGCCTCCGCAGGTTACAAACTCTTCTTTAAATGTGGTTTTTCCGCTAACAGTGTACACATCATTTGTAAGGATATTTACCAACTTATTGAGCGACTTTTTACCAAGTTGCCCCCAAGTAAGTTCTTTCGAAAGACCTCCACGCTCAAGAAGATAATGCCATAACCTTTCCGGCAAGGAATAAGGTCTGAAATTCAATAAAAGCTTGTTCGAATTTCTCAAAACAACCGCATATAAATCGTCTAAAACAGATTCCGTTTGTCGAATATTTACCCAATTGACTTGAATTTTAAACTCGTAATTCAAATCACTTAAAATTCGTGCTCCATATGCCGATAATTTCAAAACCGCAGGGCCACTCATGCCCCAATGCGTAATCAGTAAAGGGCCATCAGATTTCAACTTTGTTCCTTGAATACTTATAGACGGATTTTCAACAACTATACCCATCAATGTCTTTATATTTTCCGAAGGCATATTAAAAGTAAACAGAGAAGGCACAGGTTCTTCAATTTCATGACCCATATTTTCCAGCCAGGCCAAACCTGCGCGTTTTGGTGAACCTCCTGTTGCTACAATGACCTTGTCAAAAACCTTTGATCCCTTTTCAAATTCAAGTTCTATTTGATTCCCAATAGGCTCAACACCAATAATTCCCGCATTAAGTTCAATTTTGATATTCAACCGCTTGGCTTCATTCATAAAACAATCGATTATGCTTTGTGAATTCTGAGAAGCAGGAAATACACAGTTATCGTCCTGAATGACCAAAGGCACACCTCGGTCTTCAAACCACCTCATGGTATCCTTATTATCAAAATGGCCAAAAGCTTTTCTCAATTGTCGTGCGCCACGAGGATAGGCTTCAGAAAAGTCATTTATATCTGTGCAGCCATTGGTGAGATTGCATCTACCTCCACCGGAAACTTTCACTTTAGACAGTGTTTTATCAGACTTCTCATAAATAACAAGAAAGGCATCAGGAAAGTTTTCCTTGACATGAATTGCAGAAAAGAATCCTGCCGCACCACCACCAATTATTGCAATTTGCATGGGGCAAAGATACGGTTTTGAGAAGCATTTATGGTGTACATTTATTGAATATAAAGGCCTTCATTCATTAACTATTGCAAAACAGCCACAGAAATATTTCAAGATATCTTATTAATTTCTATTTTTGCAGTAAAAATTATATATTATACATAACAAATTGATACAATGAAAGGAGTATTATTGTTAATAATAGTTTTGATTACAGGATTTTCCTATGGCCAAATTCAAATTAAACCTAGTGCGCCGAATCCATATGATACGATTAACGGAAACCTTGTTGAAAAAAGTGTATTGTTGCTTTGGATACAGCCGCAATTTACAGATTCTGTAAATATTAATGATACAAACAGGGTTGTTCGTCCTTTTTTTGATTTCGTGAATAATGAATTTCTCGATTCTATTCCTAATGTTATTTTAAAAGACTTTACAAGGGCTAACGCCTTCAAAATATTCCCGCAGCTTACAGAAAATGATACTGTTTC
>JAFGWG010000207.1 GCA_016937255.1 Bacteroidales bacterium | reverse complement strand
TACGCCATGGGCTTTAGCAATGTCGCCGCCGGCCCCATGGTGCGTTCGTCGTATCACGCCGATTTGCAAGCGCAAGGCATCCAAGACTGTGATTCCTCATGCTAATTTGGACTGAACCATGCTATTTTGGATTGAATCACGGTAATTTGTACTAATGCCTGGCCGAACCAACATAATAAACACGCCACCGATAAAAGAATTCCCAGCGGGAATGTGGCGTATTGCTTGGTTTGGTCGCATAGAACGAAATATCGACATACCCTCTGAACCTACGATTGAAGTCTTCATAAAAAGTGTTACACCTAACCCTGATGTTAAGGTCATTAAAATTGGCGTTGGCCAACTACCACTACTAAAAATAGGCTCTCACTGGGAAAACGGCATTCAATCCGATGTCGTACACCCTTATGTTGAAACAATAGAACTCAAAAACATTAACGTCAATTCAAATACAGTTACCAAAATTGAAGCTTGGGACAAACTAGACTCTTACCGTTACATCATTAATCCAAAGCATATCCGAATCCCAAAAACAGCAGCTCGTTCTGATTGTTTAGCCATCGAGTATAACGGAGATAAATACGGCCTAATCATCCCCGCTGCCGAAATCGCTAGATTTTACTATTGCAGCTCGACAGACCTCGCTCATGCCGCTTTTTGGGGGCATTACATTACCGACTTAGATACCATTATCAACCCTCAAAAATCTGGTTTTGACAAAGAAACAGATAAAGCAATTATTCATCTAAGGCAGCGATTTTCGGATTTAGATGCGTGGACAATTGCCAGAATTCAGCAAAGCGATATTGCAAAAATAGGCGTAAATTCGATTCACAACTCTCTTGTCAAAAACATGAATACTGAAAAAGCTGGTCTTTTTGAATGTGGCTTACCATTCACAGGAGAAACGAGATGGCTTGCCAAATGCATTGAAGTCGGAGACGATGACAATAAAAGATATTTGATTATTGAACTATTAAAATGCTCCGCCCCATTCCCATTTACAAACCTTCAAGTAGACCGAGACAATAACGCCACCAAAGCTAACCCAGAAACAGATTCTTCCGCCAAAGCGAAGAAAATTTATAACCGCACAAGAACCGATAAAAAGCCGCTTAATGCTGGCGAAACAAAACCATTAAATAGCCAATCTGAAACAGATAAAACCATCGAAATTGCAAATATCCTTGCACATGCACCGCAATTTGATTTTCTGGAAGGTAAAGAGATTATCAAACCAGAGATGAAAGAGTTCACTAAATATAAATCCGTGCCCAATTCGGTCAAGAACAAGAAAAAACTTACAGGAACAGGAACTGGCAAAGGTAACCAAAAGAAAGGTTCAACTAATGCCCCCGCTCAAGTCAATTCATCTAAAAGTGTCGGTGCGGATTTGCAAATGCTGATTGATGCTGTAGAGCTTTTAAAAAAAGACTCAACTTTGAAAGTCTCAATGAGGCCTATCGGATGCATACCGCTTTCAAAAGCTCAAAATAGAGCGCAGTGGGCTTATTTCGATTCTGCACTTAAAATTAGAAGACGCTATATTGCCTTAGATATTAAAGTAGATGCAAAGCATTATGTATGGATTGAAATTGAACAGCGTAGAAAAGGTGAATGTACCGTTGGTCTTTTAAAAACCGATGAATTAATTGCGGACACCACACTACAACACATATTAAAAAACCTTTCACGATTAAAAGGGATTTGGGAAGGCTCTAACGGTAATGTTGTTGATGGAAGCGGTATTATGTTAGAGCGAGTTTTACACACCTGGAATTCAATACAAAAACTTTCCTCCATAATACGCCAGAAAACCTCTTCCGTCTGAATCTCCACTTTACAACTGAGAAGACTGCAAGTCATTTCCAAAAACAACCACATGACTAACAAATATATAAAATCATAAAAACTAGTCATCATAAAAACCCTTTAAAAATAGACTTAAAAATTAAAACTGACTACAATAATAAAAAATACTAAAAAATAGTCAACTATTGAGAAGCCAATGATTAACACAAATGATTTCCTTTCATTATCTAGACTTTCCTTAGAAGGAAGAGATTCTGACGTTCGGTTGTTTTTAGCAAAACTGGTCCGAAAACTACGTAAAGATGAGCCTATAATTGGAAGGCAGCTTGAAGAGCTTTTAAAGACCAATCCGTCAAGATCGTCTAGCATTCTTAGAAAAGAAACAACTAAACATGATCAAACTGCTATTTTTGATTCAACAGAAAAAAGTGAATACCCTTTAATTAAAACATTCGAAGGTATTAATTTTGAAGAAGAGCCTATTCTTGAAGAACAAATTAAACAACAATTAGAACAATTAATTATTGAGCGAAAATCACTGAAACTACTTCAAAAAAGTGGATTCGAACCGGCAAGCTCCTTGATTCTAAAGGGGCCTCCCGGGGTTGGAAAAACCATGTCTGCAAAATGGCTATCTGCAAAACTGGAGCTACCTCTTTACATCCTCGATTTAACCGCAGTTATGAGTAGTTATTTAGGAAAAACAGGAAGTAATCTGAGATCAGTAATTGAGTTTGCCAAGAGTCATCCATGTATTTTGCTTTTAGACGAAATTGACGCCATAGCTAAACGAAGAAGTGATGAAAGTGATGTAGGAGAACTAAAACGTTTAGTAACCGTGATGCTTCAGGAGCTTGAAAACTGGCCATCTACTGGAATTCTTATTGCCGCAACAAATCATCCGGAACTTGTTGACCCTGCATTGTGGCGTAGATTTGATATCGAGATTAATTTTCATAATCCATCCCTCAATCAAGTTCGCAATGCAGTCATTCATTTTTTAGGGAATGACGAAATGTATTTCGAACAATGGATTGAACTTATAGTAGTGAGTCTTTCAGGAACCTCTTATAGCAACATTAAGAGAGTGATATTAAAACTACGAAAACTTAAGGTCTTAAATCCGCTAGGCTTAAAACAAAACATATTAAAACTCTTACTCCCTAATATTGATGAATTATCTCGAGAGGAAAAAATCAATCTGGCAGTTGGCTCTGTAGTAAATCATGGGATGAGCCAATTAAAGGCTTCTAAGCTATTTGGCGTGAGCCGAGACACAATCAGAAAGCGAATTAACTCAACTGAATGAAAGGCGTAACCAATGAGTAAGAAAAACTATTTAATTGGAAAAGCAGAAGAACTAACTTCATTGACTCCACCGCCTAAGATGAAGCCGCCTGGTGGAAATTTATACACAATTCAAGAATCCATTCAAAGACTGTTACCCCAGTTTAAACAAGTGTCTCAGCAACTCCAAGAACTTACAGATGATATTTGCCCTAAAGACTATACTGTGACTAAAATAACTCTTCATCCGTCCTACATTGCTAAAGGCCATTTTCCAAAGCGTTTTTTACGTGAAATGGGGGTGCATTCTTTAGGAAGTAAAGGAACAGAAATTACTCCAGATCGCTGGACCAGAAAAGGAGAGCCTGAAAAATCGCCAACAACGAGTCTATTTGTGGCCGGAAAAAGGCAACAACTAGCAGATTTTTCAAAACAGCTTTTAAACTTTTCAGAATTGACACCTGGAGCAGACGATATCCATAAAATTTGGAGTATCGAGTGTATTTCACCCGAATCAAAACTAAAACCTGGCAAATCTCAACATAACACTGTTTTTGAAGTTGGCGTTCAACTTATCCAAGGAGGTCCATCTGATTTTATTAAAAACTCATTCCTGCAATATGCCAACACATTAGGATTCGAGGCTTCTCCAGATATTTCATTCGAAATTTCAAACCTGTGGTTTATTCCTGTGCAAGGAGATCAAAGCAAACTATCTGAATTGGCTAAACACTCCTTTATACGGGTAGTAAGACCAATGCCACAACTAAGAGGACTTCCTTCAATTAGTCGATCCATACAAGTAGGTAACAAATGCGAACTTCCCAAAGAGCCTCCTGTCTCGGATGATGTTCGAGTCGCAATATTAGATGCTGGCCTACCTGATTCGCATGCTCTTAAGCCTTGGATAAGGAGTTTTACGCTATCAGATGCAACAGCTAATGATTGTAATGATGGCCCTGTTCATGGAGAAGGCGTTACTTCAGCATTCCTTTTTGGGCCAATAAAGCCTAGCCAAGCGATCACAAGACCTTTCTCTTATGTTGATCATCACAGAATACTCGACAACAATATTCACCAAGAAGATCCATTTGAACTATACCGTACACTTGGTCACATTGAAGACATACTTCTTTCCAGACAGTATGAATTCATTAATATTAGCTTAGGTCCAGATCTGCCTATTGAAGACGATGAAATTCACGCCTGGACGTCATTGATTGATAGTTATCTAGCAGATGGAGAAACATTCCTAACAATCGCTGCTGGAAATAACGGTGAAGCAGACCACCAACTACAATTAAATAGAATTCAAGTACCATCAGATTGTGTCAATGCAATTGCAGTAGGATCTGCCAATAGCACACAGAGCTCATGGAACAGAGCATCATACAGTGCAGTTGGGCCAGGTAGAGCCCCTGGCCGAGTAAAACCAGATTTGCTAGCTTTTGGCGGTTCTCATGAAGAGTACTTCCATGTTGTAAACTCAAATCCAATCCCTCAATTAATGCCCGTTCAAGGCACCAGCTTTTCAGCACCATACCTATTGAGAAAAGCTGTAGGAATTCGTTCATTAATGGGGCACTCTATTTCTCCGCTTGCAATCAAAGCCCTCTTAGTAAACGCAGCACAAACAAACGGTCATGATCAAAAAGAAGTTGGCTGGGGAAAAGTCCCAGACGACATAAGCCACTTAATCGAATCTCCAACTGGAGTCGCTAGAATCCTTTACCAAGGAGAACTATTACCTGGAAAATATCTTCGAGTTCCATTACCACTTCCAGACATTGAAATTACTGG
>JAFGWG010000206.1 GCA_016937255.1 Bacteroidales bacterium | reverse complement strand
TGCTATCATAAGGTGTTGTTACTACCTCATCATCGTCTTTTTTACATGAAACTGCAATTAAAGACACAGCCAGAACTAATAATAAGATTTTTTTCATGGGATATTTTGGTTTTAGATGTATGTAAAAATATGTATTATTTTTTAATCACACAATATTAATTTGTATAAAAAATCACAAATTTAATTTCTATTATTATTCACCGAACAATTAAAATCCTGATAATCAACACGAATAATCTAATTTTATTCAAGTATGCTGATTTATAAATATGTTGAATTACTGGTATGAAAACATGAATAGAATGCAATTTATAAACATTCTTCATCCTCTTGCCCATTTCCATTAGATATTCTACCTTTGTATTTACATCAATGAAAAAAACGCTATTCATACTTATTCTGATATTGTTTGCAAAAACAAACTTTGCCCAAACAAATGGCCTTAGCGTTTACGGTGCATGGGGTTATTGCGTACCTCACCATAGCGATATGTGGAATTATATTGAGCATCACGCCAAGCAAATTGACATTACCTATTTCAAGTCATTTAACGAGAAGCTTCCCTCTTCCACCCATTTGCGTCAGGGACTAGGCTTTACGCTTGTAGATCCCGGAAATCCGGAGGTAATGGGTTACGGCATGGCTCTATATCCTCAAATTCATTTTCCATTCAATACCAACGAAAAAGCCTGGTTTATATTAGGTTGCGGGCTTCAATACAATACCAAAATATATTCCGATGAAAATTACCGAATGAATGCAATAAGCTCTCATTTCAATGCGCTAATACTTCTTGGGTTTTCTCGCGAATTCAAAATCAGTGATAATTGGAGTTTGAGTACGCGCTTCAATTGGACTCATTATTCCAATGGCAGTATAAAAGCACCCAATCTTGGGTTGAATATTCCCACTGTTGGTCTCAGTGTGCAACATTATTTTAAGCCACAATACTCTAAGAAAGATCCCATCATTTATAGTAATCCTACTTGGCAATTCATGCTCAATTTCAGCTCAAAACAATTGAAAGCAGAGGGACTTCTCTATCCGGTATTAATGTTAAGTGCGGAGCGCAATATTAGCCCAAACCGAAAAAATTATTGGGGATTTGGAACCGACATTATTTACGATCGCAGCATGAGAGACAAACTCTTTTATGCCGGAGACAGTAGCACTGCAGAAAGCGATAATCTCAAAGTCACCGTAAAAGGCACATGGACTGTACCACTAGAAAGATTACAAATTAGTTTGCAAGCTGGAACCTATCTGGTAAATTCAAATTTTTCAAAGGAATTTGTTTTTCAAAGATTAGCACTTCGATATCATCTCAACGAAAATATTGCTGCAGGCGTAAGTTTGCGTTCACATTTTGCCAAGGCTGATGTTATTGAATTTGGACTAATGTATTGTTTGCCATGAGAAGATCAATCATATACATATTGATGGCGATATTCGTGCTCGGGTCATGTAAAAAAGGGCATGAGGTTGACTGCTTTAAAGGCACTGGAGATATCATTAGTGAAACCATAAGCCTTTCCTACTTTAACAAGGTAGAAGCCAAAGGGAGAATTTCTGTACAATTCATCCAAGACGGAAAGAATGAAATTGAAATTACCTGTGGAGAGAATGTGCTTGAAGGCATTTCATTTGAAATCATAGATTCTACGCTCTATCTCGACAATAAAAATAAGTGCAATTGGGTGAGGCGATTCGATGCCATACCCCAAATTGTGGTTCATTATACCGACTTAAAATACTTTCGCGCTGATAACTATTTCGACAATCGTTTTCTTACCCAACATGTTGGCGACAGTATCACCATTGAATATTGGGAAGGCAGTGGGCGAACTTGGTTTTATGGTGATGTTTCTTATGCAGGTCTTTTTGTGCATGCAGGCTCAGGATGTTTTACCGCCACCGGGAAATCTGATTATACCACAGTTTACCATTCAGGTGGAGCGCCCGATGATATTTCTGCATTGAAAAGCAAAACACTGCACGTAAACAGCCACAGCAATAATGATATTCACGTGTACTGCGATTCGGTATTAATCGCAGAGATATTCTGGACAGGAAATATTTTATATAGTGGAAATCCTGTTGAAATTAATAGGGTTGGTGATGGAAGCGGACAGTTAATTGAAGAATAATGACAGTTCCCGACCATATCAAACATCTCCCAACCAGTGCCGACGAAATGAAAGCACTTGGATGGGACCAGGCCGACATCATTCTTTTTAGTGGAGATGCTTATGTGGATCATCCTGCTTTTGGAATTGCTGTAATTGCTAGAATTCTAGAAGCAGAGGGCTATAAAGTTGCCATTGTCCCTCAACCCAATTGGCGAGACGACCTCAGAGATTTCAAAAAACTGGGTAAACCCCGTTTGTTTTTTGGTTTGAGTTCCGGCAATATGGATTCTATGGTGAATCATTATACTGCCCGCAAAAGACTCAGATCAGATGATGCCTATTCTGCCGCAGGACGTGCTGGTTTTCGACCAGACTATGCCACGAAAGTTTATTCACAAATTTTGAAAAAATTATACCCTGATATTCCTCTGATAATTGGCGGAATTGAAGCTTCATTGCGAAGATTTACACATTACGATTATTGGGCCGACAGACTATTCCCTTCTATTCTTGAAGAGTCTGGTGCAGATATTTTGGTGTATGGAATGGGTGAAAAAAGCATTGTTGACATTGCCCAAAAATTGAACGAAGGACTTGATATTGAACAAGTTAACACAATACCTCAAACTTTGATCAGAACAAACGAACTTCCAAATGGCTGCATCACCCTACCCTCTTTTAATGATTGCATAGACAAGAAAAAAGATTTTGCCCAGCATTTTGTATTGCTCGAAACAAATTCTAATGCAAGAATAAGCAAACCCATAGCAGAACCTATTGGCAATGGTTTTATTCTAGCTAATCCTCCTCATGGAAACGAAGAAAATATAGATTCGTACTTTAATTTGCCATATACCAGACTTCCACATCCTCGATATCGAAAAAAGGCACCCATTCCTGCTTATGAGATGATTCGGCATTCCGTGAATATTCACAGGGGTTGTTTTGGAGCATGTTCTTTTTGCACCATATCCATGCATCAGGGGCGATTCATTAAAAGCCGAAGCGAAAAATCTATTTTCAAAGAAATTGAGCAAATTAAAAAAATGCCCGATTTTCAGGGAACCATAAGCGATCTTGGTGGACCTTCAGCCAATATGTATAAGATGGATGTGAAAGATTCCGAACTTTGTAAAAAATGCAAACGGGCATCTTGTCTTTATCCAAAGCTTTGTACGAATGTAAATGCTTCGCATAAAGATTTGGAAAACATTTATAAGAAAGCAAGCAAAACCGAAGGCATACGAAATGTATTTGTTACTTCAGGATTGCGATACGACTTATTTCTAGATGAAGAAGGTTTTATCAACGACGGTCGATCATATTTTGAAACGCTGGTAAAAAGCCATATCAGTGGTCGATTAAAAGTAGCGCCAGAACATGGAATAGATGATGTATTAAAAATCATGCGCAAACCCCCATACCAATTGTTTAGAAAACTCAAAAAAGAATACGAAAAACTAAATAAATCCCTTGGTAAAAAACAAGAAATTATACCATATATTATTACGGGTCATCCTGGAGAAAAAATTGAAGACTGTATTGAAACAGCCACTCTTCTAAAACAAGATGGTCTTTTTCCGGAACAAATTCAAGACTTCACCCCAACACCAATGACCTTATCTTCGGCCATGTATTATTTAGGATTCAACCCATATAACGCAGAAAATGTAATAATTAGCAGAGATATGGATGAAAAAAAATTACACAATAGTATAATATTATGGCATAAAAAAGAATCGCGCGAATACATCTCAAAAAAACTAAGAAACAAATACTTACAAGAAAAAATTCGTGACTTATCACGACGTTAGCTTACGCATTTCATCAAAACTATTTGTTAATCTTAGAAACTGGTGCAACTTATATACAGTATTTTATATCTTTACACTAGAAAACCAACCAATCATTTTTCCTATGAAAAAAACACTACTTTTTCTTTTTGCTTTTGGAATATTGTATTCCTTATCTGCACAAGTAATTGTGACAGAAAATTTTGATTCATATACAGTGGGAGACCATCTGGCACAAACTGCTGGAGCGCCATGGACTACATGGAGTGGTACAACTGGTGCAGCAGAAGACCCATTGATTTCTGCTACACAATCTTCTAGCGCAGCAAATTCGTATATATCAGCACAACTTCTAACGACCTTGTTCTTGATTTAGGTGACAGTATCACCGGTCGCTATAAAATCAATTTCAAAATCTTTGTAGAAACAGGTAAAGTTGCTTATTTCAATATTTTGAATGATTTTGCTGGAAGCAATTCAATTTGGGCTATGCAAGCCTATTTCCGCACCAATGGTTATGTTTCAGTTGATGCCGGTGGCGCGTTGGTTGACTCTACTACTTATTCTATTAACGACTGGACAGATATTATTTTTGTAATAGACGTGGATGATGATTTTGCCACAATGTACGTAGACAGTGTTGAACTGGTAAGTTGGGTATTCAGCTCAGGAAGTTATGGAGATGGCACTACGCATAAACTATCCGCCATAAATTTCTTTGGATGGAATGATGGTGCTATAAATCCCGGATATTATATTGATGATATTACTGTAGAGAAGGTGACCCCTCCTGAATCTCCAATGAATTTAGCTGCAGTTGTAACCGGAAATGATATTAATGTTACATGGGATGCACCTGGCAGTGGAACTCCAGACTCATACAGCCTAGTAAGAAACAATAATGTTATTGCTTCAGGTCTAACTTCATTAACATATGACGATAACAGCCTATACCCACAGAATTACACCTATGTAGCCAAAGCTCATTACGACATGGATGGATACTCAGCATCATCTAATGATACTACTGTTACTATTGATGGTGGTGTTGATAGAGATCTTGTTCTTTTAGAAATTATTACAGGAACTTGGTGCTATTATTGTCCTGATGCAGCCATGGGAGCCGAAGATATGATTGATAACGGGAAAGATGTTGCCGTTATTGAATACCATTCAGGAGATTCGTATGAAACTTCTAATATCACAACTAGAAACAATTTCTATAATCCATCTGGAATTCCTTTTTCTGCAATTGATGGAGTACTTAATATTACAGGTGGAAATCATACTACCAGTCTTTATCCTTCATATCTAAGCTTTTACGAACAGCGTATCGATGTTCCTTCTGTTGAGATTATTTATTTTGACATAGTGCCAACTGGTCCTGATCATTTTACTGCAAATATTTCTGTAAAACAGGAAAACGGATATTTTGCATCTGGTCTGAAACTTTTAACAGCACTGACCGAGTCAAATATTCCTGAATCTTGGCAAGGACAAACAGAGCTGCACTTTGTTTGCCGCGACATGTATCCAAATGGGAACGGTACTGTACTAGATTTTTCAACCTCAGACAGTCTCAATTTCAGTTTCGACTTCAGTACTACAGGCTATGTATTGGATAACTGCGAATTTGTAGCTTTCATTCAACATACCCCATCATGGGAAGTTGTTCAAGCAGGAAAAATAGACTTGTCGACATATGTTGGAATAAATAATGAAGAGATAAATAATGTTCAGATATATCCAAATCCTGCCAGTGATTATATTCGTTTAATTGGTGAAGGAAATGGTTATTATGAGATTATTAATATTGCCGGTCAGCTTGTTTTAAGTGGTGAAATAACAAAAGAAGAGCAATTAATTAATATCAGCATGCTTGACAAAGGTGTTTATATGGTAAAAGCTCATAATTCTTCTGGAATTTCAACCACTAGAGTTGTTATTCAATAATACTTTATTAATTTCTATAAAAGGCTGCTCATTTGAGCGGCCTTTTTTATTGTTAACCTCTAAAAAATTCTAAAAAACTGATTAGAAACAAACTAATCTGGTTTTTCTTGAATCAGATAACTTTTTTTATTAATATCTCGAAAATAAAATATTCAATAAACCATTTTTTATTAGATCAGGAGAATTCTATTCACATATATATTTATTTCTGCATAAAACTGTATTTCAAATAAGTAAAAATGGCATTTAAGCAAAGATCTGGTTATTGGTCAATATTCCTGTCCAAATGAATAAATAAATAAAAAGTTTGGAAATTACGATATACTTTTGCTGTCGAATGATTCATTCATTCAACCCTCATACACAACCCGACACATCGGGTATAATAAACCCCAACACAAAACTACTGGCGTTCCTCCCCGGAACGCCTAGTTTTTTTTTACACTATCAAGTTTTCTGAGTTTTCTTAATCCAAATTCAATTGAATCTCGCCACTGGCCAATACTTTACGTTCATCATCATCGTAAATAACTGCGAATTGACCCGGAGCTACCCCGTGCAATTTATTTTCTGACTCAATGAGAATATCATTATTCACTTTATGAATAATTCCATGAGAGAATATTGGGGTATGTCTTATTTTAAATGAAACTTTGAGTCCATCTTGTAAAAGATCATGTTTAGTTGGAAAGTTTAATCCAGAAACCAGCACTTCATGACTAAATACCTCTTCTGGCTCATAACCTTTTGAAATATAGATAATATTGTTTTCAATATCCTTTTTCACTACAAACCAAGGGCCACCTGCTAGTCCAAGACCTTTACGCTGACCAATAGTAAAAAACCAATGTCCTTTATGTCGTCCAAGTCTTTCACCACTTTGAATATCAACAAAATCACCTGGCATTTCTCCCAGCATATCACCCACAAAATCGCGGTAGTGATTTCTGGCAATGAAGCAAATTCCTTGACTGTCTTTTCGTTCGGCGTTGGCAAAACCTTCATTTCTTGCAATTTCCCTAATTTCAGCCTTGGTATATCCGCCTATTGGAAACATGATTTTTGAAATCTGCAAATCAGAAAGCTGTGCCAGAAAATAAGTCTGATCTTTATTTTTATCTTTTGCTGTTGCCAACCAGCGTTTACCGTCTTCCTCCATAATAGAGGCATAATGGCCACTTGCAGTAAAATCGAACTTATGTCCCACTTTTTCTTCAAAAGAACCAAATTTAATCAACTGATTACACAATAAATCGGGATTTGGTGTACGACCGGCTTTCAAAGACTCAACATGGTATGACATGACGCCATTCCAATATTCATTATGCAAAGGAATTACTTCAAAAGGTAGATCGTATTTTTTTGAAATAAGCTTACAAAGATCAACATCCTCTTCCATCTTGCAATCATTGCCCACAAAATCCTGCTCGGGACCAATGGCAATATAGAATAAATGCGGCTTATAACCATTGAACACAAGCTCACGGCAAGCCACGGCACTATCCACACCACCGGAAATAAGAAGGGCAACTGATTTACTCATTGTAAAATCTTTACAGCAAAAATACACAAACACTATAAACTCACGAATAAACCTAACAGGTTTTATGCGATATATAGAAAAACCTGTCAGGTTTAAGTCAGTTTTTACTCATTATTCATAAATCCTTGTTGTTTAAGCACATCAAGGAGTGTTTTTGAAAAGGCAAGATTATCAACCTTTTTATAACGCTTTTGAGTAAAAACCTGGGCCAAATTCTCCACTTCATTTTCCACAACGAATTGCTTGTACTCATTCATATTCTCTTTTTCAGCATATAGACGATTGATCTCATCTTCAGAATAATCCTGATATTTTTCGTGATGAACAATTGCGCGCATTGGGAGACGATCGGTAAGACCGGGATTCTCATCAGCGTAGCCAAGAACAACAGTGGTAATAGGAACAACGCCTTTGGGCAAATTCAATACTTCAATAATCTTACCGGCCATATATGTGGTTGTACCCAGATAGCAAGTTCCCAAACCATTTGCTTCAGCAGCAATTACAGCATTTTGTGCAGCAAGAAGTGCATCAATTGAAGCTGTTACAAATGACAAGAAATTATCGTAACCGGGATCTGCATTTCGCTGATTACACCATTTATTAAAGCGATTAAAATCTGCACAAAAAGTAAGCACAACAGGAGCTTCAGCAATCATTTTCTGTCCAAAATGCAAAGGCAGTAATTGATTTTTAATTTCCTGATCGCGGGTTACAACAATACTGTAAACCTGCATATTTCCGGTAGTACCCGCACGGGATGCAGCAGTTAAAATTTCATCAAGGATATTATCAGATACGGGATCGCTCTTATATTTGCGAATTGAGCGATGAGCCATAATGGTTTCAACAGCAGTCATAACTTATTATTTTTTGCAAACCTAATAGAAATTTTACAAAGGAGCAATCATTCATTTGATAAAATGAACAAAAATACAATTGAAAAAGGTAAGGATTATTTCTCCTTAATCAGAAACATATACACAGGAAAGTGATCACTGTACCCACCCATATAAGTAGATCCAACAAGTGTTCTTAAAGGATAACCGCTGAAAGAGCCCTCCTTTTGCAGAAGGAAATTACGATTAAATATCTTGGTTTGATACATTTTGAAAGTTGATTTATCATTGCCCAACAAGCCATCACTAATAATAATCTGATCAAAAAGACTCCACTGATCACGATATGCATTTGATCCCAAACCATCTTTTTTATACATATTATACATGGGATTAAAGAGCTTGGTAATGGCAACATCTTTTTCATTACCAGCAGCATTAAGATGCTTTTTCACAGACGCATCAGAAGGGTTATCGTTGAGGTCACCCATCACAAAAATCTTGGCATTTGGGTTAACTGTCAAGATAGAATCAACGATTGATCTACTCAACTTGGCAGCTGCTTCACGTAGGGGAGCACTTCTTTTTTCACCTCCACGACGAGATGGCCAATGATTTACAATAAAATGCAAGGTGTCGCCAGCGAGAATCCCACTAACCAAAAGTTGATCGCGGGTATAGAAATCATCATAACCATCTACAGTTAATGTATGAGAAGAATAGCTAATCATTGTAAACAAATCCTTGCGATAAACCAATCCAACATCAACACCTCGTTTATCCGGACCTTCTACTAAAACCGGCACATACCCAGATGCAGCCATTAGAGGTGTATTACAAAGATCAGTTAGAGCTTCAATATTTTCAACCTCGGAAACACCGAGAACAGCAGGCCCACCCGTCACGTATTCATCGCCAATCTGAGTAATAACTTGCGCCATATGGTCAAGTTTATCTATATATTTTTCGCTATTCCAATGATAATCACCGTTGGGAAGAAATTGCTCATCGTTTTTATTTGGATTATCAATGGTATCAAATAGATTTTCAAGATTATAAAAGGCTATACAAGAAACCTTATATGTTTTCTTTTGCGCATAGAGGGAAATCGCAAAAACGCTCAGTACAAGAAAAAGAAGTATTCTGTTCATAACATGAAATATTTATACAAAAATAGAACATTAGTTTTAAGTAATGATTAAAAAATGTACCAAACTCAATATTTGATGAAATATTTACTCTAAGTACGAAAAATTTGAATTACCTTTGCTATCCGTCAAAAATTTAACTATGAGAATATTTTTACTTTTTCTTGTGCTAATACCCTTTTCAGGGATTTTTGCGCAGGAGGGAACCATCCACATAAATGTGAAGGATCCTGTAACTTTGGAAGGGCTAAATGACATCACTATTATAGTTGATAGCAAAGAGTTTGTTACCGACGAAGGTGGTCAGACATCAATCACTCTTCCATACGGAACTTACAGTGTCATTATCAATCAGGACTTATATGCACCGTATTCAGAGCAAGTCATCATTGATAAAGCAGATGTAGACCTTAACATCACACTTGACCGTCAATCTGGCTCAGATGGTGGAGGGATTGCTGAAATCCAGCTTAGCGACAATGAAATGAATCAAAGTGATAATGGGCAAGGTGTTAATAGTTTGCTTCATTCCAGTCAAGATCCATTTTCAAGTGCAGCTGCTTTTTCTTGGAGTGCGGCTCGTTTTAGAACTCGAGGTTACGACTCTTGGTATTCATCAACATACATGAATGGTTTTAGCCTCGATAATCTTGAAACCGGTTACGGTTCTTATTCAGATTATGGAGGTTTGAACAGGATTGTACGTTACAAAGATGGATACGAAAGCATTAAACCCGCACCTTATTCATTTGGAAATATTGGTGGTGTTACCAATATTATGTCAACTGCATCACAAATCCAAAAGCAGAATCAGATTTCATACGCAGCAACCAACCGCATGTACAATAATCGTTTAATGTACACTTATGCAACAGGAATGCAAAGCAACGGCTGGGCATTCGCTTTTTCAATATCCAGAAGATGGGCTCAAGAAGGCTATGTACCGGGTACAGATTATGATGCTTATGGATATTTTGCTTCAGCAGAAAAGAAATTAAACGACAATCACATGATTGGAATTTCAGTTTTTGGTGCTCCCCAATATCGCAGCAAAATGGGTGCCTCTACACAAGAAGCATATGATTTAGCCGGAACAAATTATTATAACCCTTACTGGGGATATCAAAATGGCGAAGTGCGCAATTCAAGAATTAGAAAAGCGCATAAACCTTATGCTATTATCAACGACACATGGAAACTCAATGAAACCACAAAAATTCATACTTCTATTGGTTTCATGAAAGGACGCTATGGAAACACCCGTTTGAACTGGTACTCCGCTCCAGATCCACGTCCAGATTATTATCGTTACCTCCCCAGCTATCAGACAGATCCTTATGTTGCAGGACTTGTTACCGATTATTGGGAAAATAATGTTGAAGCCCGTCAAATTGATTGGGATAAAATTTATGAAATCAACTACCTTTCTAAACTTGCAGGTGGATCTGCCAACTACATTATTGAAGAAGACAGAATTGATGAAACCAAATATGGCCTAAATACTTATATCACCAAAGATGGCGGAGAACACCTTCAATTAAGTGGTGGCTTAGATTTTCTAAGTCATAATAGTCTTCGCTACAAAGTAATTGATGATTTACTTGGTGCCGATTATTGGCTTGATATTGACCAGTTTGCCGAAAGAGATTTCCCCGGTGATGCAGACATTCTTCAAAACGACATTCAGAATCCTGATAATCAGGTTAAAGAAGGTGATGTATTCGGGTACAATTATAAATTTCATACCAACCGTGCAAAAATGTGGGGTGTTGGTCGTTTTTACTATCCAAAAGTTGATTTCTTCACCTCAGCTTATGTAAGTGGGTCTCAGCTATGGAGAGATGGATTATACCAAAATGGTCGTTATCCTGACAACTCTTTAGGAAATTCAGCAAAAAAATCATTCCTCAACCTTGGTTTTAAAGCAGGAATTACATACAAATACACTGGAAAGCATTATTTTGAAGTGAATGCTTCTTACTACACAGCGCCGCCAATGATCAGCAATGTATTTCTTGCCCCACGCATCAGCAATCGCTATGTACCAGGCATTGAAAGCAGCACCGTATTCTCTGGCGAACTTAGTTATATACACAAAGGTGAGCGTTGGAATGGTCGATTAACTGCATATCAAACAAATTTCTATGATGAGTCTGACTTAATTGGATTTTATCATGATGAGTACCAAACTTTCGTGTATATGACAATGACTGGAATTGACAGGACTCATCAGGGAATTGAAGCCGGCGTGGAAGTTAAAGCTACAAAAACAGTCAGTGTTATTGCTGCCGGAAACCTTGGAAACTATCGTTATACATCAAGACCAACGGCATACATATCATTTGACAACCTGTCTCAACCTGATACCAGCGAAACAATTTACCAGAAGTATTTCTATGTTCCTGGCACACCTCAAACCACTGGAATGGTTGGGCTGAAATATTTCCATCCTAAGTTCTGGTTCGTTAGTGTCAATTTCAATTATTTCGGTGATGCATATGTCTCTTTCAATCCTGAGCGCAGAACACAGCTGGCCATTGAGAATTTAGGCCCTGGTGATGAATTAATTGACATTATCACACAACAAGAAAAAATTGATGGAGGTTATACTTTAGATGCCTCAATCGGAAAATCATGGAGAGTTAAAGGAAAAACCATTGCCATTAATATTATGGTGAATAACATTCTCGATAATAAAACTCTTATTACAGGTGGTTACGAACAAAATCGTTTCGACTTCGCTACAAAGAATGTTGACAAATTTCCATCGAAATACTATTATGCTTTTGGCAGAAACTATTTCGCCATGCTAACCATTAACCTCTAACCTCAAAAAGCAAACAAGATGAAAAAATATATGAAAAAACTTACGTTTCTCGCAGTTATCTCTGCTCTCTTTCTGGGAAGCTGCGTACAGGAAGATTTTGATGTACCTGACATCGTAATTCCTTATGTTGATTTCTCCAGTAATATGTCTATTGCTGATCTTAAAGCCACTTATGTCGGAGTTCTTGACAGTATTGGTGAAGACACCATCATCGAAGGTATTGTTATTGCCAATGACGAAAGTGGTAACTTTTACAAAACTATTGTTATTCAAGATAATACAGCAGGCATTGAAGTGAAAATTGATCGCTACGATATGTATACCGAGTTTAAAGTTGGACAGCGTGTATTTATCAAATGTCGTGGCTTATATCTTGGTGATTATGGTGGGCTGACCCAGCTAGGCTATATATACGCTGGCGACATTGGTCGTATTCCTGACATCATGGTCGATGATCATATTTTCAGAGACAGCTTACCCGAAGCAGCTCCTACTCCTACATTACTTACTATTCCCACTCTATCACCTACTTACTTAAGCATGTTGGTTCGTATCGACAGTGTACATTTTATTGAAGTAGGTCAGCCTTTTGCAGAAAGCACAGCAACTACCAACCGCACTGTTGAAGATGCTAGCGGGAATCAATTATTGATTCGTACAAGTAACTACGCAAGCTTTGCAGCAGATAATGTTCCTGCAGGAATGGGATCTATTGTTGGGGTGTTGAGCATTTATAATGGCGATTATCAGTTCTATCTTCGTGATCTTAACGATATTGTTGCTTGGGATTATGGTGCTGCAACTGAGCAGAATATAATTTTTGAAACTTTCGATACCGACCCATCATGGACTATATTCAGCGCTGCCAGTAACGAAGATTGGTACTGGGATGCATCATACGCTTGCTATGCAGTTAGTGGTTATGGTGGAGATGTTGCCAGCGACGACTATCTTGTTAGCCCGGCAATTAATCTAACCGGTGTTACTAATCCTATCTTGAGCTTCAGAACCTGGACCAAATATACCGATGGCGGATTTGCTCAGCCTGTTGAAGTGATGATCTCAACAAATTACACAGGAACTGGCGACCCAACTATTGCTACTTGGACTAATCTTACTGCAACATGGTCACCTTCCAATAGCCAAAGCTGGACAAGTAGTGGCGATATTGACTTGAGTGCTTATATCGGAAATACTGTATATATTGCCTTCCGTTATCAGAGTTCTGGTACTGGAACTGGTACAACCAGTAATTGGGAAGTAGACGAATTTAAAGTTAAAGCGGTGATGTAAATCAGTGTTATTAATAATATAAACAGCATAGGTCTAAGGATTTATGCTGTTTTTTTTATCCTTAATATCTTTGCATATGCGATATTTCATCCCAATTCTTTTCATGACCATTGTTTTAGCATTTCTATTTGCTGCAAATCTATATTTGAGCAAGCGTTTTGCCTGGTATTTCTCTATAGAAAAAAAACAAATTCTATATATCCTTTTTGCTTCTGTAACCGTTTTTATGATTGCCGGATTAATCATTTTTACAAATATTAATGGCATAATTAGCAGTATCATTTATGGTAGTGCAGCTGTTCTCATGGGGTTTATGTTGTATTTGCTCATTTCAGTTCTTTTGGTAGATGCATTGCATTTTATAATAAAACTCAATCCCAGAACTTACGGTTTTGCATCTTTGGCACTTGCCATGGGCATTTCTATGTATGGAATCATCAACTCATATCATGTTCGAGTTCGTAGTTTCAGCCTTGAATCGGATAAAATCACGGAAGACATTCGCATCATGCATATCAGCGATGTACATTTAGGACACTTACGAGGGCAAGGCTTTTTGGAAAATATCATAGAAAAAACAAATCGGGAGAACCCTGATCTCATAATGATTACAGGAGATTTATTCGACGGCACCGCCAATTTGAATGATAATATTTTCCAAATCATGAAGAAATTTAATGCCCCAGTGTATTTCGTGGAAGGAAACCACGACGGATATACCGGTGCTGAGATTATCAAACAGAAACTACGCAATAATGGAGTGCATGTCTTAGAGAATGAAATTGTGGACTTTGGCGAAATTCAGATTATTGGGCTGAATCATATGAGTGCAGATCAATCAACCCGGAACTTTCATGCCAATAATCACAAGAAAACCATCGAAGAAGTATTAAGTAAAATGGAAATTGATCATGATAAACCCTGTGTTTTAATGCATCATAGCCCTGAGGGTTTAAAATATGTTTCTGCAAATAGCATTGAGCTCTATTTATCTGGTCACACCCACGGCGGGCAGCTTTTTCCTGTCAATTTAATAGCGGAATTAATGTTTCCATTTAATAAAGGACTTCATAAGGAAGGAGAAAGTACGATTTATGTTTCGACCGGAGTGGGCACATTTGGACCACCCATGCGAGTAGGAACTGTAAGCAGTATTACACTCATCAAAATTAAAGCAGTCCACCCTGAAAATCGGCTTTAAGCTGTGTTTGAAATAGTTTATACCGACTAAAGATTCGTTCCAAAGAATTTCGTTCCAAATCGCTTAGAGACTTATAATGAATGATATTGGATGGTTCAAGACCTTTATCCATTAGTGCACATTGATTCCGAAGTCGCATAGACATTAAGAACTCATAATCTACGAGAAATTCACGGGCAAAATCGGCAGACAATATTCCTTTTTCCTGAAGGAGACGAATTCTTTCAAAGGTGCTTTTTCGATCAATTTTATGCTGAATTGAATATATTCTTGGCAACATTACCAAAGGCATCATAGCCATTTTAATATCGAGGCTACCACTTTCAGCTGAAGAAGCAGACGAAATATTCCCCATTAGATTTAAGGGAGCACGATACTGCAATATACTTTGCGCCATATTGAAATAGAAAGTGGGTTTATGAGCAGACTCTTCATGAACAAATTCCTGTAATTCATTAGCAAGCCTTTCATCACCGCCTGACGCTTGAAAATCGAAAAACACTGAGATTTCCATTAGATTTTGCGGCTCAGAATTGGAGAACCATTCCTTGAAATAGGCCTTCCATTCCGATAGAGTGGCACACCAACGCGGATTAGTAGCCATCATCTCCCCTTTGCAATAATGGAATCCGGCATCGGCAAGCATATCTGAAACATATTTCCCAAGTTCCAGAAAATAGCTTTTGGCAGTTGGATATTCATCTGCAAAAACAATTGCATTATCCTGATCCGTTACAAAACTCTGCTCTCCCCTACCTACGCTTCCAAGAGATAAATAAACAAAAGGTGCAGGAGCAGGGCCAAGATCAATTTGTGCCAAATCGATTAATCTTTTCAGAAGTGCGTCTGAAAATCTGCCAAGCATTTGGGTTAATTTTTCTGCCTGCATACCATCCTGCAAAACTGCCGTAGCTAATAAGACATAATTCTTATACGCTTTATGGAATTCACCCCCTTCTTTTAATTTGCCTAGTGAAGCAATAAGAGCTTTGGCTGCAGGCAAATTTTGATTTTGCAAAGCACTAAGCAATTGCCTTGATTCCAGATTTTTTGTATGCAAATGGCTTACTGGTGTAATAATTCCACTACAAAGACGACCACTTGAATGTTCTTCCTCAAAAATACGGGCAGACACAGATGCAAAAAATTCTTTACTGCTTTCAGTTTTAATTTTTATTGTAAAATCCTGAATCACATTATCCCGTAGTAGAGTTTTTAGAAAAATGTGTTCTTCACCTGCATCAGCAAAAAACTCGGTAATATCTTTATTCAACAGATTGGCACGATCACTTGCCTCTAATAATTCAATCAAATAGGAATTAACATCGAGGAACCTTGATCGGCGGGAAAAAGTAGATACAAAAGTTCCCAGACGCAAACCTGGTAATACCAGATTGCTATAATCACCCATTTCTCTTGCATCGACCTCACTTAAAGGACGAATAACAATAATGAGGGCATCGCGATTCATGATCTTCGAAATTGAGGCGTTTATCAATATTCGCAACTCACGATGATCTGCAGTTGTAATTATTGTTTCAGCTTTTTGAGCAGTATTAAAATAATTTTTCAGATTGTCAAAGTCTTCGAAAGAGCAGGAAAAAGCTTCTTTAAGCCTAAGCATTTCTACAATTTCCTCCTTATCTTGATGATCGCGAAGTCCTGTAATATTTATAAACGAACGGTTCACAAATACTTCATCATCGAGGAGCATAAAGGTTCCTTCTGACGAGGCTTCCACCAATGCTTTATATCGATCGCGGCTCTTTTTCAGATTTTGTTCTGCTTGAATACGTTTTCGTTCTGCTCTGAGACTAAAATGAAGAATAAAAGCGAGAAGCATAACCAGCATTCCAAAAATCATGAGTGAAATCAATACCATTCTACGTTCAAGCCGATTGATTTCTACGCGAACATCTTCAATATATATACCGGTGCCTACAATCCACCCCCACTCTTTAAATCCACGAACAAAAGATAGTTTGGGAACAATTCGGGTAGAATCATCCTTCCACTGCCACATATAATCAACATAGCCTTCACCATTTGAGTTTACTACTTTCACAAATTCAACAAAGAGCTTTTTACCTTGTGGGTCTTCAAAATTGCTAAGATCTTCACCATTCAGATCAGGGCGATAAGGATGGCGAATCATTCGGGGTTCCATATTGGTAATCCAAAAATAATCCTTATTTTCCTCACCATAGCGGAGTGCACTTATTTCATCTGCAGCTCTTTGCTGAGCTTCTTCGATACTCAGCGCTGAATCTTTCACTTCCTGATTGTATTTGTCGAGAATACTGCAGGCTGTTTGAGTAAGTTCATAAATGGTTTCGCGCTTGCGATCCATCATATTCGACTCAAATGTTGGAATAACAATAAAGAAAAAAGTTAGCAGAAATAACGCCATAGTAAGCAATGCCGGCAGAATTATTTTCACGCTGAATATGTATCTGGTTTTCTTCATTGACCATTAATTTCGTGCGCAGTCACAGTATTATCTTCTGTATCAAAGAGTGCAAAACCAGATCGACGGTGACCGGAGGCCACTGCGGGAATAGCTATAAATTCGTTTTCCTCAATTTTGGATTTTTTCTCAAATGCCGAAAAAGCTACAGGCATTCCAAGAATTCGCCGAACACCCAACTGCTTCCGACTAGCTTTTAGCAACCCTTCGCTATGGACATGCCCGCAGAAAGCCATATCTGCACCCAAAGCTGACATATATGCCTGATGACTGCTTACTGAAGTATAGGTGAATTTTTTCAGCGTTTCCGAACCCGTAAGATCAGGATAAAAGAAATGTGAAAGCAAAATCTTTGATCCTGCAATTTCACACTTTTTATATTCCGGCAATTGATTCAACCAAGCCTTATTAAAATCGGAAAGTTCAGGTGGATCCTCATTCGTGTATAACCAGATTTTCTTACCCGCAATTTCTCTTTTTTTAGCTTCACTCAGAGAGTACCAGTTTTCCGGGAACTGAAACCCCGAGCAATGTCGAGGAATTTTCTGTACGGAATACAAATCGTGATTTCCAATAACTACTCCTGAACAGTTTTCCCGCACCAAACGTATGCATTCGTTCGCATCCGGCTTAAAAGAATAAAATTCATCGGTAAATCCAGTTATATCTCCCAAGCAATATATCTCATCAGCCAATCCTTCAAGAGCCAGCAATGCTTTTTCCAAATTATGAATATCTTCATGGATGTCGGAGATCAAACCGATTCTCATATGATGCGATGTTTGTGTAAATATACAAATTTTTAGGATGTATATATCGATTATTCTTATCAAATTAAAACCATATAAAAAAAATCCGTATTTTCGTTCATAATTGAAACATTCAAATATGAATAAATATTTTTTCATTATGTTTTTTACCTGCCTGTTCTTTATTCAGGCTAATGCACAGGTGAAAGTTGCCGATCGCAGTTATTTATATGATGTTGGAGACAGTACAGTTTTAACAGGTGCAGAACGATGCGATGCGTACTTCCCTTTATTAGAAGGCAAAAGAATTGCACTTGTGGTGAATCACACGTCTATGATTGGCAATATTCATTTGGCGGATTCTCTCTTTAAAGCAGGTTTTAATATTGTAAAAATATTTGCACCTGAACATGGCTTTCGTGGTGATCATTCAGATGGAGATCTCATCAATAACGAAAAAGACGAAAAAACCGGTGCATCCATTGTTTCACTTTTCGGCAGCAAATTCAAACCCACCGCTCAGGATTTGAGCGACGTAGACATTGTTCTGTTCGATATTCAGGATGTCGGGGTTCGCTTTTACACCTTTATTTCCACCATGCATTATGTAATGGAAGCCTGTGCCGAAAACAATAAAAAATTCCTCGTTCTGGATCGTCCAAATCCAAACGGACATTATGTTGACGGTCCAATGCTTGACTTAAAATATCGCAGTTTTATAGGCATGCACCCCATTCCACTTGTACATGGTCTCACAGTTGGTGAACTGGCCATGATGATCAACGGTGAAAAATGGCTGTCGAATGAAATACAATGCGATCTGGAGGTTATTCAATGTAAAAATTACAATCACTCATGTCTGTATCAGCTACCTATAATGCCATCGCCCAATTTGGTAAGCATGGATGCTGTTTATTTATATCCATCACTTGGTTTATTAGAAGGAACAGTGGTAAGTGTGGGCAGAGGTACGCACCAAGCTTTTGAGATTTTTGGACATCCACTGTTGAAGAATACTGATATTGAATTCACTCCTCAATCCATCAAAGGCATGTCGGAAAACCCAAAGTTTTTAGGAAAGAAATGCTATGGATTTAATGTAAAAGCTTTTGCTACTGAATATATCAAGTACAATAGCTCCATTTATCTGTTCTGGCTTTTAGAACTTTATAAAGAATTAAGTCCACAAACAGAATTTTGGCGTAAAGATGTATTTGATAAGTTGGCTGGCAGCGACAAGTTGCGCACTCAAATCGAAGAGGATCTAAATGTAGAGGAAATAACCTCTTCGTGGCTATTTGATTTGCAAGAATACAAGCGTATGAGAAAGAAATATTTGTTGTACCCCGATTTCGAATAATATGCCCAGAAAGAAACCCGTAAAAAAGATTGAAAAGAAGGCAGAAATTGTCACTCCGGAAAAGAAAAGCAGTTCTTTATTAAACCAAAGACTTGCTTTAGTTATTTTCGGTATCGTTTTATACGGCTCAACCATCAGTTTCGATTATACTCTTGATGACACATTGATGATTACCGGAAACGAGTACACTCAAAAAGGCTTTGATGGGATTAATGATATTTTTACCACCGATGTCTTTGTTGGATTTTTCGGAAATGAATCTTCGCTGGTTGCCGGTGGACGTTACCGCCCGTTTACGCATTTCACGTTTGCTGTGGAGCACGAATTATTCGGTGATAGTCCTCACATGCAGCATTTTCTAAATATTCTGTTTTATGTTTTACTCCTTCTAAGTCTTTTTGCCTTTCTCAAACAACTATTTCCACCAGAAAGCCGAAAATGGTACTTGCAATTGCCATTTATCATCACTTTATTATTTGCAGCTCACCCTTTACACACCGAAGTAGTAAGCAATATTAAGGGGCGTGATGAAATTATCACCATGCTAACTGCAATTCTGAGCATGCATTTATTGCTAAAATGGCTAAAAAGCAAAAAAATACTACAATTACTTGGGTCCATTGTATTGTTTTTCATTGCTTTGCTATCTAAAGAAAACGCAATTACCTGGGTGGCCATTTTCCCATTTATTCTATGGTTTTTTACCGAAAGCAAACGCAAAGATTATTTTATTGCTACCGCAATTCTACTTATTCCGTCACTCATATACATCTACATTCGCTCGCAAGTAGTTGGAGGAGTTCTGGTTACAGAAATCAGTCCTGAATTACTCAATAATCCATTCGTAAATTCTACAAAAGGCGAAGAAATTGCAACCGTAATTTTCACTTGGCTATTGTATTTCAAATTATTGATTTTCCCTCATCCGCTTACCCACGATTATTATCCCAAACAAATTGCAATCCGCGATTTTAGCGATCCCATGGTCTGGCTGGCAATAATTGTAGTACTTATTTCATTGTATTTTGCTTTCCGTGGATTGAAAAAGAAAAAGCTTTGGTCGTTTGGCATTATTTTATTCTGGGGAAGCTTCAGCATTTCATCGAATTTGTTGTTTAATATCGGAACCTTTATGAACGAACGTTTCATGTTTGTTCCGTTGCTGGGATTCACAATTATTCTTGCATGGTTCCTGCATAGTAAAATCAAAAATGCGAAAACCATTACTTATGTATTGCTAATCATTCTCGGGCTCTATACAGTAAAGACAATATCTCGTAGTTTTGCATGGAAAGACAATTTCACGCTCTTCATGACCGATGTAAAAACTTCGAGCAATAGTGCGAAAGTAAATGTTTCTGCAGCTGAACTACTTTTAAAACATGCCGAAGCAGAAAGCAATTACGTAAAAAGAAATCAAATGGTTAATGAAGCCATTGGTTATTTGAACAAGGCGCAGGAAATTCATCCTACATATTACGGAGTGTATGATCTTCGCGGAAAAGCGTGGTTTCTGCTAAAAGATTATGGTAAATCGTTTCAAGATTACAAATATTGCATGCAATTGAAACCCGGCAAAGCGAATATGCTAAATAATATTTACCTTGTGGGGTTGGCATGCATTCGCGATAGTGTTCCACAAAGCGGTCACGAAATCTTCGATTACTTGATTGCCGCGCAGCCAGATTCAACCAAACATTATTTTCAAAAAGCTTTGATGTACGATATTGAATCAAAGCCTGACCAAGCCATAGTCTTTCTTGATGCAGCAATACATTTGGATTCCAATTTTGTTTCAGCATGGAATAAAAAAGGCGAAATCTACGGCAGAGTGTATAATGATTTGCAAAAGTCGCAGCAATTTTTACTAAAAGCCTACTCTATTTCGCCAAATAATATTAGTGTTTTGGAGAATCTTGGAGTATTATATGGTATTGCAGGACAGTTTGAAGAGTCGAAGAAATACTTATTGAAGGCTCATAAACAAAAACCTGATGACCAGCAAATTAAATTTAATCTGGGACAAACCTATGATTTGCTTGGAATGCCTGACAGTGCTGCGTATTACAGGATAAATTAGCTCAGGGACGAACTCATGACCTCCTTCCAGTCGAACGATGAGATGTCCCTTAATCACTTTCCGGGAGAATCTCCATTCGGCAAAGATCGCACTGATATTTCAATCTGAAACGCCTCCCTTCATATTCAATTATCGAAGGATAATTTTCCCTGCTTCCGGGATGATATTTTGGACATGCACCGGCTTCGTATCGCAAACACAGTTTTGTTTCCATGAGAGGAATTTCTCCTTCAGGCACTTCAATCTCAAACGCAGGCTCATTTACTTTGACACCATGGCGCTGCCAGAATTTCTCGGCCAATTTATTGGAAATATTTGCCCGAAAATCGAGTTCAGATTTATAATATGGAATATCATTGTGTTCAAACACTCTATCAATTCTTACATAATGGTTTCCCAGCTTTGTCTCCAGTCCGCTCAAGACGTCCCGGCGCAGAGCATTCAAAGCCGAAATGGGTAAAAAGAAGCCCTTACCCTGCTCTACCTCAATGCTTTTAATATAAAAAGGAGTACCTCCTGTTTTCGACAATTGTGCTATCAGAGACTCATAAGCTTTTTCCACATCGCGGGCCGGTGTTTTTTCGATTGCAGTTATTTTCTCAACCCGATATTTCGTATACGGTATTTCTGCAATTAAGCCAAATCCTTTTTCAATGATAAAAAGTTCCAACACTATTCCTATCTTTCGTACACTATTGTGGCGAGCCAGTAGTTTCGCAAATGCTGAATCATTATTTCTATAAATAGTAGCTCCCTTGTCGATTTGAATGTCTTCAGGCAGAAAGATTGTATTCCCCTTCGTTTGTTGAACCGCAAACCCTCTGAGCACACCACTGGTATCAAAAAAACAGAGACCATCGCCATTTTGAATTTTTTCGCTTGTGGAAATGGTAATACTTTGAACCCCTTTTTCAATCACTTCACCCAATGGTTTTCCCAGCGACTTAGATGTACCGGCGCGAAGATTTTTTCTATCTTCATCCGGGAAATACGCATGATAGCCACGATTAAAGGTTTTCAGAGGATCGGGTATAAAATCAAAACTACACTCGCCCAAACTTGGTTTTCCAAATTCAGGATTGCGTTTCAGCACATCGTCAAGTTGTTCACGATAATAGGCCGTAATATTTTTAAGATAACTGATGTCTTTCATACGGCCCTCAATTTTGAAAGACCTCACACCCGCCAAAAGCAATTGCTCTAAGTTAGCAGATCGGTTCATATCATGCAATGAAAGCACAGGTCTATCTTTTTCGAGAAGTTTTCCGTCAGAATCAAGTGTATTCCATGCCAATCGACAAGGTTGTGCGCATTCGCCGCGATTGCCACTTCGTCCTCCCATATTGGCGCTGAGATAGCACTGCCCACTATAGCTCACACACAATGCACCATGAACAAACGCCTCCAGCTCAATATCGGTTTGATTATATATTGCTGAAATTTGCCCGGGACTGAGTTCACGCCCGAGAATAACCCTTGAAAATTCTATTTTTTCAAGAAAATTAATATGATCTGCATCGACATTATGCCCTTGAGTGCTAACGTGTAATTCAATCGGAGGTAAATTCATTTCGGTTATGCCCATATCCTGAATAATCAGAGCATCTGCACCCGCCATATATATTTCGTGAATCAGTTTCTCACTTTCCTGCAGCTCGTGGTCAAATAATATGGTATTGAAAGCTACATACACTTTAGCATGAAAACGATGTGCATAATTGCAAAGTTCCTTAATCTCCTCAATACTATTGCGTGCAGCAGCTCTGGCGCCAAACTTTGGTGCACCTATATACACTGCATCGGCACCAAAATCGATGGCTGTCTTTCCAAATTCTGCATTTTTTGCCGGGCTGAGTAATTCAACAGGAATGAGTTTCATATTGATATGCTGATAACTAATGTGCTAATTTGCTAATCAGCTAATTAATTACTCACAATCTCCGGCATACAAATCCATATACTCAAAAATGATTTCTTTGGCTTCGGGTCTCATGTCTGATTTAAGATTGGTATTCTTTCTTACATCGTCTGTGGCCTTGAATACATTACACCAACTATAATCAAATTCTACCTGAGCCTTAATCAAACCATGAATAATATTAAAGGTATAGCTTTGTGGGTTTTGGCTAAGTGCCTGCTTGGCAATGGCAAGAGCATCGGTACAGTCGAAATAATTATCGTTTGCCTTTAAATATGCCAAAGCAAGTAAGTTTTCGGCTTTGCGCTTCTTCTTGCCCATCCCTTTTTCATCGAGGTACTTGCGATACATTTCGTAGTTATTTTGTCCGTCAATATTCCAACCCAGGGCATTTATAACCGCCATTTTTTCATCTATAGGATTTTTCCCATAGAGGTAATCCATAATCTTCTGACTAATTACTCCACCAGCGCTTTCAGCTTCAAGAACCACTTCATTATCCATATAAGCCTTATAAAACCCTGTTGATGTAATAGGTGAATCTGCCTTTGCTGTAAAAAAGGCAAATAATAAAACTAAGGGTATGAGTATTTTCTTCATAATCGGCAATTTTTATTGTAAAGATACGAAAAATGAAAAAGCGTATAATAAAACTGAATATTTAACAATTATTAAGTCTTATTACACCAACTCAAAATCTTATTCCATTCGATAAAAAAGCCATATGGTTAATAATTTTATTCATAATATTGCATTATGATCATTCAATCGGCACTAGCATTGTAAATATTAATAAAATTCGCTGCAATTATCAGCTAAATATATCTATTAATTTCCATCAACGAGGTACTTTTTCAATTCAGGACTTTGAGGATTAGTAAAGAGCTGATCCGGGGCGCCTTGTTCAACAATCTCCCCATAGTGCATAAAAACAACATTATCGGCTAATCTTTTTGCCTGACGCAAAATATGGGTAACCACCACTATGCTATAATGCTCCTTCAGCTTTTTGAACAGGTCTTCAATGATCTTACTTGATAAGGGGTCGAGTGCGGAGGTGGGCTCATCGGCAAGTATTAGACGGGGCTTAACGGCTAATCCCCGAGCAAGACACAGGCGTTGCTGCTGACCGATAGAAAGTGTGTCAGGAGAAGAATGCAGCCTATCTTTAACCTCGTCCCACAAACCAACCTCCTTTAGCCTTTTTTCAACATTATAGTCAAGAAGTTTCCTGTCTTTGATTCCTTTCAATTTAATTCCATAGGCGATATTTTTATAAATCGAAACAGGCAATGGATAAGGCTTTTGACTTAAAAGTCCCATCTTTTGTCTAATTTCGTAGATGTTTCTTTTCGATTTCAAAATATCATCTCCATCAATACATATTTCTCCTGTGACTTTCAGCTCTTTGTAAAGGTCGGTAAGTCTGTTCATAGATTTAAGCAAAGTTGTTTTTCCACAACCAGATGGGCCTAACAATACTGTAATCTGATGTTCAGGAATATCAAGATTAACATTTTTCAAAATATATTGATTGTCTACCCAAACATTCAGATTAGAGATTTCTATGGTATTTTTATTTTTCATGGCATTTTTTCTTCATATCATTACCCAAGAATTAGAGTAACAAACTATTTCAGATTGGTTTTTGAAAACTTTCGAGAAACAAGTCGAGCTGATACACTGATTATCAGAATCATAGCTGTAAGAATAATTCCGGCTGCATAGGCTCTATTTCTCACTTCTGGTATTGGAGAGCTTAACTGGAAAAAAATTGCCAGAGGCAAAGTTGCAGCAGGTTCATCGAGATATTGAGGCACCAAATCGGTATACCCGGCAGTAAAAAGAACAGATGCTGCATCCCCAATTCCTCTACCAAATGCGAATAATACAGCAGTAATAAACCCGGGAAATCCCTGTTTCCAAAGCACTTTAAAAGCCAGTTGCATGCGCGTATAGCCTAATGCCAAAGCCGACTCATGTAGTCCTTTAGGAATTGTATTTAATACTTCATCAAAAGTTCTTATTATTATCGGCGTGATAAGAAAAGCCACTGTAATAATACCTGCAAGCAAAGAAGCGCTCATTCCTAGATATATCATTAGCATAAATCCGAAAGCACCATAAACAATAGAAGGAATTCCCCACAGTGCATCGAGCATATACCTTATGAAGCTCTGCATCCGAGGCTTATGTTGAAGATGGGAATTAATAAAAAGAGCAGCAGGAACTCCAACAATAACAGCAATAATAGTAGCTCCAACGGCAATATAGAAAGATCCGGCTATCGCATTTAGAACGCCCCCTTCTCCTCCGTAATAGTATCCGCCTGATGGAACTGTAGTAATCATTTTTAAACTCAGCATTCCTATTCCCTTTTTGAAAATAACAAAAATGATATACCCCAAAATAACAATAAGAGAATAACAGGCAATACCTGTAAGGATTTTGTAAAACAGTTCAACAAAAGATTTTCTATATCTCATTTTCTTTGTGTTTTGCAAATCAAGTATCTGAAAAAGAGATTAATGAGCAACACAACTACGAGCAATATAAAAGAAGCAAGCATTAATGCCGAGTCATACAAAGGAATAGACAACATTTCACCATAATTGTTTGCAATTAGAGCAGGTAATGGGTAACCGGCATCGAAAGGATTACCGCTAATTTGAACTACGTTTCCAACCACCATCATAACAGCTAGAGTTTCGCCAAAAGCTTTTGCCAACCCAAGTCCAAATGCTGAAATTATTCCAGTACGGCACTTTTTCAATACCGCATGTTTAATACTTTCCCATTTACTAGCACCCAGAGAAAGAGAAGCTTCTACTAGTCCCATTGGAACAGTTTTGAAACTTTCCATCAACATATTCAACACATAAGGGATACACATAACCGCAAGTACAATTCCGCCAGACAAAATTGAATATCCCGAAGAATTCAAATTAAATAGCGGCGCCAAAGTTTCGCCAACAAATGGCACAACAATAAGAATTCCCCACATTCCATAAATAACTGAAGGTATTCCTGCCAATATATCTATCACCGGATACATAATAAGAACCAATCGTTTGGAGGCAAACTGAGTTAAATAAATTGCAGCTAAAACGCATAGTGGAGCTGACAGAACAAATGAAATGAGCGTAACATAAAGGGAACTAAGAATAAATGGAAGAAATCCGAATAATCCCTGCGTAGGCTTCCATGTTGATGAGAATAATAATTGATCTATGCTAGTGATTTCAAATACTGGTATTGATTTTGAATATAAAACAACGCCAATGATAAATGGAATTAGCAGGATGATACATAAAGAAACTATCATCCAGCTGTTTGAAATATTTTGCAAAACTCTGAATTTCATTTATTGTTCCAGTTTTTTCAAATATTCGTCAATTTTATCTTGTGTTATAGGAACATATCCGGCTTCCTGCACAAATTTTTGCCCATCTGTCAACGTCCATTTAAGAAAATCAATAATACTCTCTTTCTCTGGTTTTCCTTTGGATACAAAATAGAGTTCACGTGCAGGAGGAGAAGGGTATAAACCATCACTGATAGCTTGCAGTACTTCATTAAAGTCGTCATAAAAATATTCATTCGGGTCAATTTTTCCATTTGCATTCAGATCAATAGGAATAACTTCAATGCCGGGATACTTTTTACCGGTTTTAATATCATAAACATATGCGGTATTGTTAAAACCAATTCCAGCTGGTTCTTTCTCAACTGCCTCTGCCAATCCGGGATCACCGTTAATTCCGTTTCCTAAAAGATCCTCCTGCTTACCATCGAGGTATAAAGCCCACGTTCCAGCTGCACCGCATGCATCAGCTCTAGTAAAAACAACGATTTCCATATCAAAATCATTTCCAAAAAGCTGACTCCAATTGGTTATTGTACCATCTATAAATATGGATTTAAATTCTTCCCTACTAAGACCTCTTTTTTTTACTGAATCGAGAAAAGGATTATCGGCACTTATTGTTGGAAGAACGGCATCTTTACATAATCCAACCCACCATACACCCTGATCGATTTCTTCCTGTGAAATCTCTCTTGAGAACATCCCAAGGTCAACTGTTCCTGATAATGCATCAGTCATTCCTTTTCCAGCACCTCCTGCCGAGATATTGAAACGAACTTCGGGATTTTCCTTTGCATACTCTTCTGACCACTTCACCACCATGGGATAAAGGGCAAATGCACCAGAAATATTAATAGTTTTGTCTTTTTTCTCTTTAGAAACGCAAGAGAATAATACCAATAGAATCAGAACCGGGATAATGATTTTTTTCATCTCATTTGTATTTTTTAGTTTCAGCAAAACAAATACTTATTATAGTGGCAGCAATAAGGCTAATATCGTAATATTTGACCTACGCTTAAAAGCGCATAGCCTACGTTTAAAATCTTATTTATTAATCTTTTGAATTATCAACAGAAATAAATAATTCAAGATTTATTAAGTATAACCCGTTGTGCGGTTTGATATCACTCTTAATTACTTAACAAATTGCTGAATATTAACATCTTGGGCGTCGTGTCTCATAATTGATGACAACGGAAACTCTGCGCCAAAACGTAATTCGTGT
>JAFGWG010000033.1 GCA_016937255.1 Bacteroidales bacterium | reverse complement strand
CGTTTTTGCAAATATAATAAAATTTATGGAACGATAATTTATTTTAATTAATTATTATTTTTAACACCCCACCTTGAAGGTTTGAGCAAATTCCTCCTTGAGGCATGTCCTGAGCAAAAACGAAGCGTACTCGAAAGGTCAAGGAATTTGATGCTCGTAGTTAAGAACTGATCCCTCAAACCCTTCGAGAGCCTCAGGGAGGATCAGTTTTTAGGCTTTGTCGAAAGACTTCGGAAGTTTTAAAAACTTTCGAAGTCTGAGATTTTAACCTTTTTGTGTCAAACGGATAAGATTTTAGATGAATGGCAATAAACCAACTCGCTTTCACATAGTCTCACTTGCATATTTCCATATATTTGCCCATATAATTTCAAGCCATGAAAAAGACAACTGTTCTCATTCTTTCGCTTATCATTTCTGCCTCGGCTTATGCTCAAAACAAAACGGCAAAGGCACTGTTCCTTGGAAACAGCTATACCGGAGTAAACTCTTTGCCATCACTTACGTCACAAATAGCATCATCGGCCGGTGATTCCTTGATTTTTGATAGTAATACACCCGGGGGTTATACTTTAGAAGAACATTCAACAAACACGACTTCTCTTAGTAAAATAGCCCAGGGCGACTGGGATTTTGTTATTCTACAGGACCAGAGTCAATACCCAGCTCAACCGGATTCTGTTGTTGAAGCCTATGTTTTCCCCTCAGCAAGCAAGCTTGATTCAACAATTAACGAGCATAACCCATGTGCAGAAACCATGTTTTATATGACCTGGGGAAGAAAGAACGGCGACTCATATTTTTGCCCAACTTGGCCACCGGTTTGTACATACGAAGGGATGGATAGCTTGCTGTATCTTCGATACACAACTATGGCCGACAGTAATGATGCAGCCGTTTCACCAGTCGGTGCCGTATGGCATTATATAAGAGACAATTATCCATCTATTGAATTGTATTCTTCAGATGAAAGTCACCCATCACAGGCTGGATCTTATGCTGCTGCATGTTGTTTTTACACTGCCATGTTTCGCAACAGTCCTTTAAATATCACCTACGACTATACATTGAGTTCAACTGATGCTGCCAATATCAGAGCTTCTGTTAAAGAGGTAGTTTTCGATAGTCTTGCGAAATGGAATATTGGCACTATGGATCCAACAGCAGATTTCAGCTTTGTGGAAGACATCAATAATGAAGTGCATTTTACAAATCTTTCTACTTGGGCACGCAGCTGGGACTGGGATTTTGGCGATGGCAATTCAAGCGATATTGAAAGCCCAAGTCATACTTATGCCGCTCCTGGAGCCTTTACGGTAACCCTTACCGCCGGATGCCTGTACATCGACAGCATTCAAAAAACAGTGAATGCCATTACCGGTTTTGAAAATTCAGCATTGGATAAGATTTCTGTGTATCCTAATCCTGCAAATGACAAAGTAATTATTTCGGCAGAAACAGGCAGTTTGGTTGAGATTTATAGCTTTGATGGTCGTCTGATCAAAACAATTATAATGGGCAATGATCATATAGAGATTTCATTGCAAAATGTTGAGGCGGGGATGTATTTTGTGAAGGTGAATGCGAATTCCGTTAAATTGCTTGTTGAATAATTAGCCCATGTTCCATGACCCTCATTCTTCGGGACGATGGAACATAAATTCCACACAAAATCAAATTCCTCCTTGAGGTACTCGAAAGGTAAAGGAATTTGATGTTTGAAGTGACAACTGATCCCTCAAACCCTTCGATAAACTCAGGGAGGATCAGTTTTTAGGCTTTTTTATAAGACTTCGGAAGTTTTGAATAAACTGATTTTCATCATCTTTTGCTATTTCGGCAGAAAATCTATTGTACCTTTACAAAAAACGAGATACAATGGTAAATATAAATACATCAAAACCAGTAATGATAACCGGTGCTACAGGATATGTAGCCGGATGGATCGTAAAAAGACTCCTTGATGCGGGACTCACTGTTCATGCTCCCGTTCGTGATCCTGAAAATGCAGAAAAACTGAAATACCTGAACGAACTGGCTGAAAAAGCGCCGGGCACAATAAAATATTTCAAGGCTGATTTATTGGAAGAAGGCTCTTATGAAGAAAGCATGAAAGATTGTGAACTCGTTATTCATACCGCTTCTCCGTTTATCAATTCAGTTAAAGACCCACAACGTGATTTGATTGATCCGGCATTGAAAGGCACCAGAAATGTGCTGGAATCGGTGAATAAAACCGAATCGGTTAAGCGTGTGGTTCTCACCAGTAGCGTAGCCGCCATTATGGGCGATACTATAGATTTGCTTGATTATCCAAATAAAACGGCTACCGAAGAACAATGGAATACCAGTTCAAGCCTTGATCATCAGCCTTATAGCTATTCGAAAACTCTTGCTGAAAAAGAAGCCTGGAAGATTCACAACAAACAGAATCGCTGGGATCTGGTGGTTATAAATCCTGTTTTGGTTATTGGCCCCGGAATTAATCCAAATATCACTTCCGAAAGCTTCAATATTGTAAAAATGATGGGCGATGGAAGCTTAAAAATGGGAGCTCCTGCTTTGAATTTTGGAATTGTCGATGTTCGTGATGTAGCTGACGCACACTATAATGCAGCTTTCACTCCTGATGCGTCCGGCAGACATATTCTTAGTGCCGAAAACAAGGATATTCTTGAGTTGGCTCAATACCTGAAAGACAAATTTGGGGATGCGTATCCATTTCCAAAAAAGAATCTTCCAAAATGGTTATTGATGCTCGTTGGTCCTTTGCAAGGCATTAAGCGTAAAATGATTAAACGCAATATTGGCTATCCATGGCTGGTAGATAATACCAAGAGCAAAGAGACGCTTAGCATTGAATATCGCCCAATTGATATTGCAATACAAGAGTTTTTCCAGCAAATGACAGACAATGGTGTTTTCAAGAAAAAATAGCTCTCTATCAATCCATTAAGTAATTTCGTTTAGGATTAATTAATCAGAAACAGAAAAAAAGAAATGGCTTTGCGCTTTTTGGGAAGCAAGATCTGTTTATTTTTACAGAAAAAATATGAAAACAGCCATTTTATACGCTTCTTCACATGGCAGCACCGAAAAAGTTGCCAATATTTTGCAGGAAAAAATTGACAATGCAGAGGTTTTTAATCTTAAAAAACTTAAATCGATTGATTTTAAACAATACGATCAACTCATTATTGGCGGATCTATACATGCCGGAAAAATTCAATCAAAAGTGAAGTCTTTTATTGAAAAGCATAAAAATGAAATTTTAGAAAAAAAATATGCCCTTTATCTGTGCTGTATGGACAGAGACAAAGAAGGACAGCAAATACAGGATGCATACCCCGAAGAGCTTAGAAAAAACGCAATATCTGTTTCCCTTATGGGTGGCGAATTTCTTTTTGAAAAGATGAATTTCATAGAACGGGGTATCATCAAAAAGATCAGTGGCAAAAAAGAATCGGTTCATGCCCTGCGTGCTGATAAAATTGAAGAGCTTGCCAGGATAATGAGCACATAATAATTCGTTTTATGATGTTTTGTGTGAGTAAGCAAAATTAATTTCTAACCAAAAGACGAACTCTTGTCCCGTCTTATGTAAACCCGAAGCGGGACGAAAACTTGTCTTTTCATTTCGGATCTATCCCAAGAAGCCAAATCACTGTGCCATCGTCCCGGGTTACCCTGCCATGATCCTCCTTTACAAATCGAAATAAACTGTCTGACAGCCCTGCAGGTGTCAGACAGGTATTTGGATAAGCTCAGCATCGGAACGATGACAGGGTAACCCGACCCGGATGCGCTTGTCTTTTGCGGTACGTGGACGAAGGCTTATCTTTTACCAAACTGAATAAAATCAAAAAACCACCCGCTCTATTCGTCATAGAACCAAAAAATTCATAATATATTCTTAAATATCAAAATATCTACTTTTTTTCATACGAATGCATCCTTTCAACTCTTATATTTGTCCGTTTGAAAAGGACTTATTATGAAAGGATTTCTTGTTATATTTTTAACCCTAAGCATTTCTGCACTTTATGCACAGGATGCTGTTGACCCCGACACTGCCCTTTGGCATACTGATTATCAACACATTATTACAGAATCACAAGAAAGGAATTTGCCGATATTAATGGTTTTTAGTGGTTGCGATTGGTGTAAACCATGTATTAAGCTTAGAAACCAGATACTGGAAACTGAAGAATTTGAGAAATGGGCGGAGACTCATACAGTTTGCATAGTTCTAAACTTCCCATCAAGCAAAAAACATGCTTTAAACAAAGAACAAACGGAGCAGAATGAAATGCTTGCTGAAAAATTTAATCAGTGTGGAATATTTCCTCTGGTTATTATCATGAACAGTGATGAGAAAGTGCTTGGGAACCTAGGCTACGAGAATGTTAGCGTAGCAGAGTACATTGCTAAAATTGAAGAAATAATTAACCAATAAACATATGAAGAAGATTTTTATTCTTACAGCTACTTTATTATTGAGTAGCATGCTTTTTGCACAAACTTCCGGCACAGCTACACTAACAATTACTACAGTCTCAAATGGCGGTCAGTATGATCCGGAAAATATTGTTGCCATTTGGATTGAAACTCCCGGAGGTTCATTTATCAGAAGCATGAAAGTAATGGCTGCACAACGTATTCAGCATTTGTATAAATGGAAGATTGCTTCTTCAATGAATACTGTTGGAGCAACAACCGGGGCAACAATTGCTACACATCAAACACATGTTATTGCATGGAATTGCACAGATCAAAGTGGTTCTTTGTTATCTGATGGCGATTATCATTTTTGGGTTGAATATACAGCCGATGACGCTCAGGGCCCATACAGTGATTATTCATTCACGAAAGGACCAACAGCACAAAGTCTGACTTTTCCAAATGAAACAGGATTTTCAAACATAAGTCTTGAATGGGTACCGGATCCATCCGGAATTGAAGATGAAATTTTTGAAGCCAGTGTAAAATATAATGCAAACGGAATTTTCACATTTGCTGTACCAAATATTCGTGCTGAAAATGCATTTATAGAGGTTTTTAGTATAAACGGTGAAAAGATCTTTTCGAGTTACGATTATCTGGATAACGGAGCCAACAGATATTTTATTTGGAATTCAGGTTCTGCTGCAAGTGGTCTGTATATTTATCGTATAGAAAGCGGTGCAGACGTTTATGGAGGAAAGATTTTTAAATAGTTTTCGATCGTGCGCAGGTGTGTAATATATTTTCTGATTGTATTGCCTTTATTTGGTTACGGGCAAATGAAGCATAAAACCGAAACCCTCTTATTAATGGGCTCACGGTTTGAAATCACACCTTATGCTGAAGACGAAAAACTTCTTGATTCTGCAATTAGCATTGCCATCACTGAAATAAAACGCGTAGAATCTATTCTTTCTGAATGGCAGGAAAACAGTGTTGTATCTGAAATCAACAAAAATGCAGGCATTAAACCTGTAGCGGTATCTGACGAATTATTCGGTCTTATTAAAAGGTGTCAAAAAGTAAGCGATCTAACTGACGGTGCTTTTGATATTTCTTGGGCAGCTTCACGTGGAGTGTGGCGTTTTGATGGAAGTATGACTACCCTACCCGACCCAAAGCTTATAGAAGAAATGACTCGATTGGTTGATTATCAAAACATCATTCTATACGAGGAAACAAAAACTGTGTTTTTGAAGGAAAAAGGCATGGCCATTGGATTGGGTGCTATAGGCAAAGGATATGCTGCTAACCGTGCCAAATATGTTATGCAAGAAGCCGGTATTGAAAACGGCATCGTTATTTGTGGCGGAGATCTCATTACTTGGGGTATGCCGGAAGAAAGTAAACTCTGGCGTATCGGCATTGCCAACCCAGACAATACATCAGAGGCTATTGCCTGGTTCGAAGTAGGAGCAATGGCCGTGGTAACATCTGGCGATTATGAAAAATATGCCACGATCGACGGAAAAAGATACGGGCATATTATTGATCCTCGCACTTGCTACCCTGTAGAAGGATTGCGTAGTGTTACTATAATCTGCCCCGATGCAGAACTGGCGGATGCTCTTGCCACTGCAGTATTTGTAATGGGTAAAACCAACGGAATGGCTCTGATTAATCAGCTCAAAGGAATTGAATGTATGATGATTGATTCAGAAGGAAATATTCACAGTTCAGATAATCTTCCAATCAACACGTATTCAAAAAACGAAAAAACAGAGCAACACTATATTGAAATCGGAACGAAAAAGAAATAAATATGAAAATTCGCTACTTTTTACTCATTGCAGCAACTATTTTTCTGGTTTCCTGTGTAAACGTGAAACCGTATCAAAAGGCGCACCTTAACCATGAGGACATGAAACTGAGTCCACGAAAGCTGGAAACTTATGATAATTCAATTGAATCGTACCGCGAAGGCGTAAGTGGTGCCAGTGGCGGGAAAACCGGTGGCGGATGCGGTTGTAACTAATAGGAGGGTACGATGAAATATTTTCTGCTTATTATAACTCTCGCTTTCTCAATTCAGGCTTTTTCTCAAAGCGAACCCATAAAAGTGCTCGATGAAAAAGAAGTGAATTTCATGTTCAATTATTACGAACAGGATGGAAATCATAGCCCAGTTACAGGCGGTATTGGTTCAGAAAAACTGGAATGTGTTGCGCCACAAACATCTATTAATATTCCGTTTGACACTGTTCATAATATTTCTGTAACACTTGGAATCGATCATTATACTTCTGCAAGTTGCGATCAGATCGACCGCTTTATTACTGCTGCCAGTTCCGAATATTTGAGTTCTGCATCCAGCAAAGACACCAGAGTTCATTGCGATGTTTCTTACACTTATCATAACCCGCTAAGCAATAACGAAAAGGGCTTTATGCTTGGCTATAGCAAAGAATTTGATGTGGTATCACTTGCGACGGGAATCAATTATGCCATTTCTTCAGAAGATGAAAATCGTCAGCTGATACTGAAAGCATCTGCCTATTACGACACATGGAAACTAATGTACCCGGGTGAAATTCGTGATGGAGATGAATACCGCTATGGTAATGAATCGGACGACTATGATTTGGATACAAGAACAACCGCAACATTTACAGCAACATATTCTCAAGTATTAACCCGAAATCTTCAGGTACTTTTTACTGCTGATTATGTTATGCAGCGTGGAATTCTGCATTCACCATTTCACAGGGTATACTTTAATGATCCCTTGGTGATTATTGATCCTGACACAAATTCAACACTTGCCTGGAAAACAATGAGAGCAGAGAATCTGCCCAGAGCCCGCAACAAATTCCCAATGGCTATGCGTGTAAGTTATTTTGTCAATGATTTCATCATTACCCGTTTCTATTATCGCTATTATTTTGATGATTTTGATATGACCGGACATACGTTTAGCATGGAAATTCCTGTAAAATTATCATCTTGGTTATCGGTATATCCGTTTTTCAGATATCATGAACAAACAGCCAGTAAGTATTTTGCACCTTTTGCTGAACATCCTGTCGATGCCATGTGGAATCCAACCGAGGAGTTTTATACCAGCGACTACGATGTCTCAGCTCTAACAAGCCGTAAATACGGTGGCGGCTTTCGAATCAGTCCTATTTACGGTATTGCAAATATGAAGACAAAGAACAATACCATAACATTTAAAAGCCTTGAAGCTCGCTATGCGCAATACAATCGTAGCGATGGCCTGGAAGCCTGGTATATCAGCTTCGGAATGAGTTTTGTTTTTTAGAACTATTTCTGCGCTTCAACATCAGATAATTCAACAGGAATTCCCTTTGTACAACCTTCGGGCTGAGGCATTTTTAGTGCATGATAATTGAAACGGATCAGCATTCCGTCAATGTCCATAGCTTCAGGCAAACCATTAACGGGAATAAGATAAAATACTTCATCTCCTTTTACTGCTTCAATAACAGTACAAGTTGATTCTTCATAGTTGTGATGAATAACTCCAATGTGCTCGCCTTGAACCACACCGGTTATTATTTCAGTATCCTGAATTTCGTTAATATCCTTTTGTTTTTCTCTGCATTTACAAGAAAACAGTGTAACAGACAGAATCATCGAGAAAATTAATAACCAACGCATATTTTGAGTTTTTTAGTTTTCAATACAATCATCACAAAGATACAAATCTACAGGATAAATCAATGCAGGATTATAGGTCCATGTGGTGTAGAATTTAGGCTGATAAGAACCAACTTTGTGCCAGTTTCCACGAATATAGTTCCTAATCTCCTGAGTTCCGCTTCCTACAAAGGATACACTGTTTTCAGAATTTTCATATTTCGCTGGAATATCATTCATGTCTAAGTCATTATACCAGTGATCGTGAATCAACGCACATGAGTATCCTGCTGCAATGAACTCATCAACGGAGTGAATCTTGATGTCAAAATCATTAAATCGTTTTTCATTGCACTGATATTTATCCAAATCATCATTCAAGTTTTGCCAAACCGTCTCTTGATAAATTAGCCCAATATCCAACTGAAAAATATGATACGCTGGTCTGGCACACAAGAGGATAAGCAGAACAGCAACAGTAATTACCTGAATTTTTCCTTTCTTCAATAATTGAATTATTGGGACGATTCCATACGAAGCAAAAATCAATAAGAAAGGAATTATTGGTATTTCCCAGCGGGCAATAGCGCCTTTGGAAAACGATAAATATGTAAAGAATAACACAATCCAGACAAGTAAAGGCAAGTACTTCCAACGTTCTGAACTCTTTCGAAAGAAAAGAAACACTATGGAAAGAACCGAGACAATCAAAATTGCCCAATCTAGCCCCAACGCGGGTTTGAAAATGAAATAAATCAAGGGGTGTCCGGAAATCACAAAGGGAAAATCGAAAATATGGAAACGTATTTCTTCAATATATAGCTCTAAATAGAAAAGGTAGGGCAAATGCACCAAAAGAGTGATTCCAATAAATAGCATTTGTAAAATCAAGAAATTTTTGAAATTCTGTTTTTTTCGTAGAAGTTCAATAATAAATAAAATAGAAACAAGTCCCCACAAAAGCAGTCCTACATTAATTTTTGAAGCGAGTCCGAGGGAAATGGCAAAAGCCAGACGAAAAATCACCCAAACGCTTTGTTTCTTTTGAAGATTCACCCATTCCAGAATAGTCCATATCGCTGCTAAAGCAGTTAAACTATCTGGCACTGCATAATGCGCACTTTCTACCCATCGAAATGCAAATGCCGACAGAAACAGAACTGCAAAATGAAAGGTTTTAGAATCTGACAGCTTTTGGGCAAGTTTATACAGCAGATAAACCGATATTAGTGATGGAATAAGAGAACTAAATATCCGGGTAAAAACAAAGGCATCGTAGGCCGAACCAAAGCCAAAGAGACTCAGCCATAATTCATGAAATGCCAAACCAATTGAGGCAAGATATTTCCCTGATATTCCATAAATAGAAACCAAGTCTTCTGAAATATCACTAAATCCGTTTCCCGTAAAAGTATTATATAGCCAACGCAAAATTCCTTTGCCACCAAAATAGAATTGTTGCTCATCCCATGCCATGCGATTGAACCAAATGCCAAAAGTTCGGGTGAGAATATTCAGCAAAAAGAGGGCTATGAGAATTGGGCTGATATTTTTCTTACGCAATAATTTCATTATCGGCAATGGGAGTTTCTAACTTGATCAGTGCTTTCCTTTTCCACCTTCCTCTCCAATAAAAATAGGATGAGAGTCCAAATCCAATACACCAGGCAATGGGTATTCCCCACCAGATTCCATCAGTGCCATGATCACGGCTGAGGTAATAGCTTATAGGAACACGACCAAGCCACAAAGCCACTAATGTAATAATCATAGGAGTTATAGCATCGCCGGCACCACGCATTACAGCCATTCCAACAAACATATTGGCAAATATCACATAGAAAAATCCTACAATAAGTAAGTAACTGGCTCCAATTTCAATTACTTTCGGATCCTGATTAAACATAGACACCAAAGGCACTCGAAAAGCAATAAAAACACCGGAAATAAACAGCGCCAACATGGTCGTCATTAATGTAGTTTCTCTAAAACCCACTTTTATTCTGTCAAGCTTTCCAGCGCCTATATTTTGGCCCACAAAACTGGTTAAAGCCGAAGCAAAAATCATAGCAGGCATTGAAGCAAAGGCATCTATTCTGGCTGCGATTGTAAATGCAGCCATAGAATCCGTACCAAAATCATTCACAATACGTATTAGAGCTACAATACCAAGAGCTACAAAACTCTGTTGCAATCCAGAAGGAATCCCTATTTTTAAACTTTGACGAAAAATGGTCTTGTTAAAAGACATTTTAAATATAGAAATTCGTATGATAGGATGTTTTTTGTTGAGATAAATGGCAGCCAAAATAAATGCAACAAACTGACTGATTACCGTAGCATAGGCTACTGCTTCAATTCCCCAGTGCATTACCGTAATGAAAATAATATCCAAACTCAAATTCAACACGGTAGAAATGATTAGAAATACCAAAGGCGTTTTGGTATCTCCCATTCCTCTTAAAATGGCATTGGTGGCATTAAATCCGAATAGAAATACAAATCCGGCAACAAAAATATTGAAGTAGGCAATGCTTCCTTCCATAACATCTGGAGGCACTTTGAGTAATTCCATGATATCTCGGCTAAAAAACAGCCCTAGTGCAGTAAGCACAATGGATGCAAAAAAGAGTGAAATATAAATAGTATCTACTGCTTCGCGAACTTTATCATAATCTTTTGCCCCGAAATACTGAGACACCACAACTGAAAGCCCAATAGTAATACCGATGAGCAGAGAAACCAGCATAAAAATTACAGGGAATGAAATACCAACAGCAGCCAGTGCTTCTTTGCCCAGAAAGTTTCCTACAATTAAACTATCAACTACATTATACAATTGTTGGAACAAACTTCCAATCAACATCGGCACTGCAAACTGCAGTATTAACTTTCTTTCCTTCCCAACCGTCAGATCTTTTGTTCCCCGCATTTTTATTTACAAGTAGTCCTCCTCTGTTTGTGCAGTAAATGGTTGAATTGCCCTCTCGTATATTCCTTGTACGTAAGCGATGGTCATGCCATAATTGGTTACCGGAATTCCGGCTTTTACAGCAGGTCTCAACCTATTGATAATCTGGCGACGGGTAATCACACATCCGCCACATTGAATCACCAACGAGTATTCTGTAATATCTCGAGGCAGCGCATTTAATCCTGCCACTACTTCATATTCTAATTTCTTTCCGGTAAAAGCACTCAACCAGCGAGGAATTTTAACTCGTCCGATATCATCGCAGGATGTATGGTGTGTACAACTTTCCAATAATAAAACCCTGTCACCATCTTTTAATTCAGAAATCTTGGGTGTACCTTTCAAATAATTTTCAAAATCGCCTCGCTGACGAGCCAGTAAAACGCTGAAACCCGTTAGTGGAATCTCTTTTGGCACAGATGCATCTGCTTTCAAAAAGACCTGAGAATCGGTAATGGCCAAAACCGGTTTTGGTTCCATCCGTCGGATAAAAGCATCCACTTCGCGTTCTTTGCAAACCACTGCAATGCCATCGTGATCGAGCACATCGCGAATAACCTGCACCTGAGGCAAAATCATTCTTCCTTCCGGGGCTTCAATATCTATTGGAGTAATCAGTAAAACTGAATCGCCATAATTGATTAAATCGCCCACAAGACTTGGCGCATTATAGGCAGTTTCAGGCATAATTTTACGCATAATGCCACTCAGCGCCGCAATATCGGGTTTTACATTAGAAAAATCCAGCACAGGAACACTATAGTTCTCTTCCAATTTCTTTTTCAACTCCGCTTTAAGACTTTCTTCATCACTTTTATTGTGAACTATGCAATAAGGAATATCCATCTCACGAAAACGCTCTGCAATATCTTCTTCGTACTTTTCGAAAGTATTTGCGATAATAACGATAATAGCCATATCAATTTGATCGATAATAGCCAGAGACTTCTGCACGCGTTTTGCGCCCAAATCACCTTCGTCGTCAAAACCAGCAGTATCTATTAAAACTGAAGGTCCAATTCCGGGAATTTCTATTGATTTTTTAACAGGATCTGTGGTTGTACCTGCCACATCAGAAACAATTGCAATTTCTTGATTGGTTAAACTATTGATCAAAGAACTTTTACCATTATTTCTTCTACCAAAAATACCTATATGTGGTTTACTTTCTTTTCCCTTTTGCATATCAGCTCAAATCATTTAATGAATAGCCCTGTTTCAAAAGATTTCCGGGCTTCAGTAATTTATCCAAATCAGTTTTTTCAAGCAATTGTAGTTTTTCGTTTGCTTCGTGAATATTCAACTTTTCCTCACGCATGGTTTTTGCCAGCTCAGCAGCCTTGTGATATCCAATCAATGGAATTAATGCAGTAGCAATTGCCGGAGAATACATCATGGTTTGATGCGACAGTTTCTCATCAATTTCAAGCCCTTGCAAAAGATTATCATTCAGCGATTTAACAGCAGAGCTCAAATATTCAAGCGATTGCAGAAAACGCTGTCCCAACAAAGGGATATAAGCATTAAGATCCATTTGCCCCTGCCCTGCTAATTGCGTGATAAGCATATCATTGGCATAAACCTGATGTGCTACAGAAATGACAAATTCAGGAATAACCGGATTCACTTTTCCCGGCATTATGCTTGAGCCAACCTGTCGGGCAGGAATTTTCAGGACTTTATTTCCATGAATATCGGAAGCCATCAAGCGTAAATCGGAGGCAAATTTCTCAAGGTTAACAGCCAATGATTTCAAAATAGCATGAGCTTCTACCCAAACATCGAGATTTGAAGTAGCATCATTGAGATTTTCTCCACGAGCTAAAGGCAAAGAAGTAACCGCCCTTAATTCACTAATGATATTCATAACAAAATAACGAGGAACTGCCATGGATGTACCAGTAGCGCCGCCACCAATATTCACAACTTTGATTCTTTCAAATACTTTGGAAATACGCCACCAATCACGAGAAAAAGCATCGTTATACGCACTAAAAAATATTCCCCAAGATGAAGGCACAGCTTCCTGCATTTGAGTATAAGCCGGGCGCAATACATCGCGATATTTTGTTTCTAAAACTTCCACCTGAGCACGCATACTATTAATATCTGTTTCCAGAATATTTAAAAGCTGCATAGATGCTATTCTCAATGCAGTTGGCACGGTATCGTTGGTAGATTGAAAAACATTTGCATGTTCTACAGGATCAATAATATCATAATTACCGGGCTTTTTATTCAAAATCTGCAGCGCACGGTTGGCAATTATTTCATTGATGTTCATATTGATACTTGTCCCAGCTGCTCCAGAAAGACCGGGCACAATAAACTGATTATAATGCTTTTCTTCGCTCATTTCAAATGCAGCATCCTGCAATGCCTTAATTATTTTATCGTCTATCAGCTCAACAGGACTCTCCTTATACTTCTTCTGCACAGATTCAGCAAAAGATTCATAGCATTTATACACAGAATATTTGAGCAATCCCATGGCCTTGTACCAAGGCAGTGAAAATGCTTCTGAGAGCGGAAAGTTTTCCACGGCTCTTTTTGAGTGAATACCGTATAAAGCATCCTCCTTAATAAGAATCTCGCCTAAAAAATCCTTTTCTTTTCTCATTATTCATTAAATTTACGCATTAAAAGTACTTAATAATTGCCAAACCATGCGAAATAAAAAACTTCAAATCCTGATATTAATCACAATAATTGTTACCGCATTCACAAGCTGTGACGACAGTTGGAGGCGTGATCACAGCAGCAGGAAGTGGAATAGCGATGACCCATATTCTATTCCCTATGAAGTAAGAAATAGTGAATTTCAGAAAGGCAATTTAGTCCCAAATGCTTCATTTGAAGAAGGATCAATGTCAACAACCGATACTAATGGTACAGAATTCTCATTAAAACAATGGGAAATCATTGGCAATGGCGTCAGCTGGAGTGAAGTAAACGATAGCAATTATAGAACCGATGGAAAATATTGTCTTAAAATACATAGAGAGAAAAGCCCTGAAAACGACACGCTAGGAAGCGGTGTATGTAGCGGTTTTATTGATGTTATTCCCGGAAATTATGATTTCCACCTTGCCATTAAACTGTCTGACATTAATTCGCCCGATAGCCGATTGGGTACAAAGATTTACAGATCAATAAATATTCGGATAGATTATTATGATGAGAAGAAAAATCTACTTTCATCCATGAATAGATATCCCTATACTGAAACGGATATAGACAATGGATTTAAAGGTTATGGGTTTTCCAATTTCTGGTATATCGATTCCATGCCTTGGAGTATGTATCGCGCCCGAAGCTATAATTATCCGTACAGCGACGGTGATATTCCCGATGATTGCAGATTTATTAAGATATTTATTGGACTTCAAGGCAATGGCACCATGTGGGTCGATAATTTGAGCTATCAATACTCAAAATGGAATTTTTCTCCCAAAGAAAAAACCGATTGTCTTCGTGAAAAATCTTTTACGCAATACGATTTATTGTTGCCCATGCCTAAAGAGTTGCAAGAAAAAAAAATCATCGAGATTAATGAATATACCAATCCCGTTATTATTAGTCAAAGCGAAAATGTCGGGGTTCAACATGGAATTGAACTTTTGAAAAACGCTCTTCTCAGTTGCGGTTTGAAATATATACCCGTCATTTCAGAAAATCAATATCAGAAAGAAGACTCATTATTCAATCTTGTTTTCAAGATCAATACCACTGATCCGGATTCAGCAAATTCACTTCCTGAACAGGGATATAAATTAATAACCAACGATGCAGGACATTCCGATATTATCAGTATTGAAGGCTTTGATAATGAAGGAACATATTATGGTGTTGGAACGCTGATTCAGCTAATCGACAATACGCAAAATATCATTTTTGGAGCAGATATTTACGATTATCCCGATTTTCTTGGACGCTCATACTTGTTCAACAGCTGGGCAAACGACAGTGATTTTATTGCAGACTACGAGAACTTAGAACGCATGTCTATGCTTCGCTTCAACAAAGCATATGTGGGCTATGGACAAGGGAAAAACCGCAAAGACTGGTATAATCCTTCACCACTTTATATCAGCAGCGTGCAGCAGATTGGAAACTGGTTCAGCAAAAACGGTGGAGGTTCGCTGGCCATCATGGTGAACCCCTACTATCATTTCGAATATGAAATGTATGTTCCAGATATGAGCGACAGCTTAAAAAATATATGGCAGCATGATGAAAAAGGCATGGAAATGCTTAAAAAAGTATACAATATTGGTATGAGCTCAGGTGCAAAAACCATTATGCTTATGGGAGACGATTTTGTTCCTCACGAAAAAGATTATCGCAAATTATACTCTTTATGGACCGATGCCGATAAAAAGCGTCATCATACCTTGGCCGGTGCGCAAGTATTTATGATTAATTATATTCACGATTGGCTGGCAAAAGAATATCCAGGCACACGAATGGAATTTTGTCCACCATGGTACTTAAATGAATTTATTGATAAAAGCAGGGGCAGTGCCGAAGCCTATTTCGATGAGCTTATTATGCATATTCCTAAAGATGTGGCTATAATATGGACAGGAAACACCGTTCGCAGTTTGCAAATTGACGAAGTCGATATGTTCAGGTATATGCAATACAGCAAACGACTTCCAATGCTTTGGGATAATACCTTGTATGCTCGTGGTCTTGAAGGAATTTACGGTGGATATCCTGCCATGTATCCAGAAAAAGCTATTTTATGTAATCTTTTTGAACCATTTGATATTGAAGTTCCTAAGAATTTCCATTTGATGAACGATGGTCGACAAATGTATGTAAATGGATCAGCAGGATCTGAACTGTATAAAATCAAATATGCAACCTTGGCGGAATTTCTTTGGAACACCAACACGTATAACCCCGAACTTGCATTATGGAAGGTTTTATTGAAATGGTATGGAGAAGAAAACGCCAAGCTCTTAATCGATATCAACAATAGCTATTACAAAATACTGCGTTTCATTCTGATGTCGGAAATTAAAGGCGAGGATCCGGGAAAACATGACCGACCCATTGAGAAAGAGATTAAAGAATTACACAGCTTATTGGAAAAATTAAGTAAAGACGAGCGATGCATTAATTTAGCTAAGGAAATTGAAGACATGGAATTAAAACTAGAAGAGCGATTTCATGCACTAAAAACCGACGATGAAACCAATCAAGATGGAAACCGTCAAATTTAAGCTATAATGAAAGATGGGAAAAGCATAGGACTGGCATTAAGCGGAGGAGCAGCAAGAGGATTTGCTCATCTTGGCACACTCAAAGCTATGGAAGAAATGGGTTATAAGCCCGATTTCCTTTCGGGTTGTAGTGCCGGTGCAATCACCGCTGCCTTTTATGCTGATGGATTTTCACCTGAGGAAATATTGGAAATTCTCAGTTCGTACAAACTAAAAAAGTTCTTCCGCTTTGGATTACCCAAGCGTGGATTCATGAAATCGAGTGGATTGTTTCGCATTATAAAAAACAATTTGCGCACATCAAAAATTGAGGATTTACCCATTCCACTTTGGATTTCAGTTACCAATATGAACAAAGGTATCCCTGAATACATTAATGAAGGGGATTTGGCTAGGCATGTATTAGCTTCTGCTTCTATTCCCATCATTTTCAGGCCGGTAATTATGAAAGGCACAATGTATGTAGATGGTGGCGTTATGGATAATTTACCACTTACTCCATTGCAAGGCAAAGCCGATATCATTATTGCGTCGAATGTGAGTCCTATTATAGATTGCAATCCACCAAACTCATTAAAAAAAGTGGCTGAGAGAACTTTTCTCCTTGCATTGCACACTAAAATACTTAGTCAAAAAAACATGTACGATTTGCTTCTGGAGCCCGAAGAAATGCACGAATATGGCTTTTTTGAGATTAAAAAGGCAAAGAAAATGTTTGATATTGGATATCAACAATCTCTTTTAGACTTAAAACATTTCAACGAGAAATAATAAATGATTCTCTTATAATTTTGCAGTAAAAACTCATATGCGATTACAATCAACTAAGAAGCAGTTCAATTGTATTAGAGCTGTAAATTTGTAAATTCCTTGGTAACCTTAAAATCAAACTCAGGATACCAAAAAACCGGTTTCATACTTTCGGTTTCCCCAATTGAATAGCCCCAAAGTGAATCATAATCACCAATATCTTCACCAAGATCACGGTATTGATCTAATAATGAAGCAATTGGTTTAGATTCAATTATAACGACCTTGCCCATTTTTTCGATAATGGGACTATGAGTACGGGTAAAATCGTGGTCAAATTCAAGAATACGCCTACCTGCTCGTGTAATTCCTATGGTACGAAAACGAAGACTTTTTCCTACTGCCGGTATATTTAGCATATTGCGATCTGTAGCCAAAAAAGGAAGGTCGGCTTCATCCATAATTTCTTCTATATGTTCCACCATCAATTCAGGCTCAACTGATAATTCACGTAATTTATCATGTAATTCTTGAGGTACCTTACCATATTCTTTCTCTTCCATTTGCTCTTGAACAGCACGCGCACTGGTTGCAAAATTGTGATAGTTCTCCATATAGCCTTTCACAGTGAAAGTGTAATATGTAATAATTCCAGCTTGATTCAATACCCTACGTAGCTTTGCAGTATGGCCTCGACGTGAAGCAGAAACAGTAAATACCAACTGATTGGTAATCATCCAGCCGGCTGATAGAAGTTTCTTCACGGCATTCTGACTTGATGGAGTCAATTCAAGCGGAGATTCGAAATGAGTTTGAATTATAAATTGTTTAATACCAATTTTCTTTGCCTTTTCTTTGAATTCACGAAGCACTTCAAGCAATCCCTCATTAATACGTTGAGGTAGGTAAACCGGCAAACGAGTTCCTAAACGAACTCTAAGGATTTCCGCATATTTCTCTCCATCCGGACGAAATTTATTGGCTTCTTTCTTTCTTAAAGCCATATCATACAAGGCATCAAGCACTTTTTTAAGCGACTTATCTGAAGCCATAAGAGCATCACCGCCGGTAATAAGCACATCACGAAGTTGAGAATCCTGCTCAAAATAATGCATAATCTTCTCAAGTTTAACAACCCAGCGTTCCTCAGGTTTAAGCTTATTCAAATTAAAATTCAAATTACCACGCTGAAAATCGTACATACGTTGGCATGAAGCACATAAACCGCCACAGGCTCTACCCATATTATCGGGAATCATAATAGCCACAAATGGATACCGACGATGAACATTGTGTGAAGTAGGTAAAATCCATCCTGCGGCATTGGGTTTCCCTGCTTCCACAGTATCTTCTTTTTCCCAGGCAGAAATACTCCCAAATTCCTCAACCAATTCCTTGCTATAGAAAATATAATCACGTATGGCAAGATCACTTCCCACAGCATAATCTGGTGCGTAAACATTAAGAAGAGAAAGATAATACGGAGTTACAAAAAACGGGATTCCCTTTTTACGTGCATCTCTGAAAACTGACATTACGCCTTCCTCCAGCGACCACGATAACATTTCGTTCATCAATTCGGGGTTACGAATAGCAAAACTCAAATGAAAAGTATAGTCTTCCCACCACTGTAAAGCCCTTTCGAGTTTTTGCTCATCGCTCATTCGGTTATCGAAGGTAAAACGAGGATGCGACACCTCTCCAAAATCAATTTTTTCAATTATAATTTCAAGAATTCTCTTCTTATTTTTATCATGAAAGCGAATTATACGTTCGTCGAGACCAGACAAATAGCGAGTCATCCATGATTCTACTTTTTCACGCGTTGGATGTATGTTCTCAAGCGTCCCGTTGATCTGACGAAGAAGATTTAGCATATCCTTAAAAAAAGCATGTCGTGCGCCACCCTTTTTATTATGACAGGCTTCCCAAATTAGTTTTATGGGTTGATTAATAATAAGCTTCCCTCCCTGATTTTGATCTTCGAGCTGAAGTCCAGAATGGGTAATATAATCGAGCATACGAATAACACCAATATCTTTCCATCGTAAACGTCTGTATGCTTTTCTACCAGACACCTCACCGTTATAGAACTTCATGGCATCAGGCGACTTTGACAATATACCCATGCAATAATGCATAAGATCATCTTCGGCTTCCTGATATGATTCAGAATTTCTAAGAATATTACTAAACCATGGATTTTCTTCCATTATTTTATGCAGGACCCTACGCGACCGTAAACTCAACGCAATATCCATCTTGTAGTCTGCACCCTTCATAAATCTCCGATTTTTTTTTTGCAGTTTTTGTGACTCACACAAGTGTTGAGCACTGCTGTATTCTACAAATATACAAAAAAATGGTCAGCTCATCAAAGATTGTTCCAAAATATAGATGAATTAAGGATTTATTCAAATAAATTTCACATTTACAACATCAACATAGATGCCTTACACTATAAAATATAGAAAGTGCTATTTATCAAGCTGTTGATACACTGAGTTTTTACTAATAAATTCGGGTACAATTTTCTTCATTTCTGCAACCAATGACATGTCATCGCTATTATCAATACGGTCTAAAAATGCCTGAATAGTTTCGATATTCATTTCTGCATTCCCTTCAACAAGATCCGCAATAAGAATACGGTCATGATATGTTGCTTTCGTATTTTCCTCAGTAGCCAGCAACTCCTCATAGAGTTTTTCTCCGGGTCGCAAGCCTGTAAATTGTATCTGAATATCCTTACCGGGAGTAAGTCCACTAAGCTGCACCATTTTCTCGGCCAGATCGGCTATTTTCACCGATTCGCCCATATCGAAAATGAAAATTTCACCACCCTCACCCATCGTGCCAGCCTCAAGCACCAATTGACACGCTTCGGGAATGGTCATAAAATATCGAGTCACATCAGGATGGGTTACTGTTAGTGGCCCACCCTTCTCTATTTGTTTGCGGAATAGAGGAATCACCGAGCCATTGCTACCCAAAACATTTCCAAAACGGGTAGTGATAAAGCGGGTTTTACCCAATGAATTTTTAGCATCCACATATATTTCAGCTATACGCTTAGAAGCGCCCATAATATTTGTAGGATTTACCGCCTTATCGGTAGAAATCATAACAAATTTCTCCACCGAAAATTCAACTGCCAAATCTGCCAATACTTTGGTGCCACCTACATTATTTCGAATGGCCTCAATAGCATTTAGCTCCATAACCGGAACATGCTTATATGCGGCTGCATGGAAAACAATTTCCGGTGAATATTGTTCAAATAATTTTTGCATTGACACTACATTACAGATATCGCCAATATGAAAGTTATAATTCTTAAAAATGCCTTGTTCAATTTCATTTTGAAAAACAAAAACAGCAGTTTCAGCCTGATCTACACAAATAATCATTGCGGGATTAAACTGACGCAATTGACGCACAATTTCAGAGCCGATACTGCCAGCAGCACCACTCACCAAAATCCTTTTCCCAGCGAGCTCACGACCAACTTTATCGTTATTGATAACAATCACATCCCGCTCCAACAATTCCTCAATATTGATTTCACGAATTTGGCGGAAAGAAAGCTGCCCATTAATCCATGTGGATACTGGAGGAACTACAAGAACCTTCACTTCATGCTTAAGGCAAATATCCGTAATATCACTTTTTCGCTTAGCACTCAGGCTTTGAATAGAAATAATCACTTGATCCACTGCATTGTTTTGCAAGAGATCATTGAGCTTTTCTGTAGATTGAATGGGAATATCTTCCAATTTTTTACCCACTTTTTTTCTATCATCATCGACAAATGCCAGCACTTTGAATTTTGGCCCTGCATCGCGATCAAGACTACGCTTGGTAATTAGTCCACTTTCTCCAGCACCGAAAATAATAACCTCACGCTTTTTACCGCTTGAAGATCGAGTTTCAAGAAATACAATTTTCAATAAAACCCTATATCCAAGCAAAAGGAAAGATGAACTCAATAATTCAATAATAATAATTGAATAGGGTATGATATTCTGATGACTAAATGCAAAATAGGAAACAATATTGGCTAAAACAAAAACAAGAGAACCCGTTATTAGATTCACCATAAGACGAAGAGCATCTGAAGTACTGATATAGCGAACAATACCTCTGTGGGTACCGAAAACTAGAAAAAGAACAAGACGAGCAAAACCGATAATGAGCAAGTCGATATACAACCATAAAAACTCATAATCAGGAATGCTGAAATTAAAACGCAGCAAAAAACTCATCACAACAGCAAAGAGCACGACCAGAAAATCGAGCATCAAAATGATAAATCGGGGAAACGGTTTATGCGGCAATTGAAGCATGGCTAATTATTAACTGAACAAAGATAAGGGATTTATGAATATTAATTTGGGGAAATGGAAAATGGTTATTGGGAAATTGGGAATTGGAAATTGGGAATTGGGGAATTGGGAAATGGGAATTGGGAATTGGGGAAATGGAAAATGGTTATTGGGAAAGTGGGAAGTGGGGATTGGGGAATTGGGGATTGGGAATTGGG